>JAJZVE010001060.1 GCA_021845835.1 Pseudomonadota bacterium
GAGTCGCGCCAGGTTCTCGGCGAGCCGCGCCAGTCGCGCCGGATCGCGCTCCACCGCCGTCACCTGCGCGCCCAGCGACGCCAGTTGCGCGGTCTTGCCGCCGGGGGCCGCGCACAGGTCGAGCACGTGCGTCCCCGGTGCCGGCGCCAGCAGACGGGCGGCCAGCGCGGCGGCGGCGTCCTGCACCCAGAACCCGCCGTCGGCGAAACCCGGCAGTTCCGTCACCCGGGTCCCGGCCGGATAGCGCCAGGAGCCGGTCGGCAGGTGCAAGCCGCCCGGCGGCGCCGAAGTGCCGGGCGCAAGCGTCAGGTCGAGCGGCGCCTCGGCCTGATGGGCGGTGGCGATGGCGCGCGCCTCGCTGCCCCAGGCGGACCAGAGCCACGGCGGCGTGTCGAGTCGCGGCCCGTCCAGCCCGTCGAGCGCCGCCGGTCCCGCCTCGGCCAGCCGGCGCAGCACCGCGTTGACCAGCCCTGCGAACGGCGCAAGGCCGCGGCTGCGGGCGAGGGCGACGGCGGTTGCCACCGCAGCATGGGCGGGGGTGTCGAGCAGCAGCAGCGCCGCCGCCCCCAGGCGCAGCACATGGCGCACCGCAACCGGCGGCGCCTTGGCAAGATATGGCTCCAGCGCCGCGTCCAGCGAGCCGAGCCGCCGCAGCACCGCCGCCGCCAGCCGGTGCGCCGCCGCCCGGTCGCGCGCGGCGAGCGCGGGCAGCGCGTCCAGCGCCTCCTCCAGCGGGCGGTGCCGGTCGAGGACGGCGGAGAGCAGGGCATAGGCGCCATCGCGGGTCGGGTCTGGCATGGGGGGGCCGGCAAGTGTCATGGAACCGTCATGGAACTGCAACACGGCAGTCGCCGCGAGTGCCTAGGTTACGGCCGCCGGCCGGTCGGCCGACAGGATCAGGAGGACGCATGAGGCTCATTCGGGGGTTGCTGGCGATCGCGGTCGCCGGCGCAATCGGCGTCGCGCATGTCCCGGCGCAGGCGCAGCAGCAGATCACGGGCGCGGGATCAACCTTCGTCTATCCGGTGCTGTCCAAGTGGTCGGCCGAGTATGCGCGGCAAACCAAGGTGCAGGTCAACTACCAGTCGATCGGCTCCGGCGGCGGCATCGCCCAGATCAAGGCCGGCACCGTGGATTTCGGCGCCTCCGACAAGCCGCTGACGCCGGAGGAGCTGAATGCCGCCGGCCTCGGCCAGTTCCCGCTGGTGATCGGCGGCGTGGTGCCGGTGGTCAACGTCACCGGCATCAGGCCGGGCGAACTGAAGCTGGACGGCGCGCTGCTGGCCGACATCTTCCTCGGCAAGGTCAAGGCGTGGAACGACCCCGCCATCGCCAGCCTCAATCCGGGCCTGAAGCTGCCCGGCGACCGGATCAGCGTGGTACACCGCTCCGACGGGTCGGGCACCACATTCAACTTCGTCAACTATCTCGCGAAGGTGAGCCCGGACTGGAAGGCGAAGGTGGGCGAGGGCACCTCGGTCGCCTGGCCGACCGGCGTCGGCGGCAAGGGCAACGAGGGTGTCGCCGCCTATGTCGAGCGGCTCAAGGGGGCGATCGGCTATGTCGAATACGCCTATGTGATCCAGAACAAGATGACCTGGACGACGCTGCAGAACGCCGCCGGCGCCTTCGTGCGGCCGGGCGCGGAGAGCTTCCAGGCGGCGGCGGCCAGCGCCGACTGGGCGCATGCGCAGGACTTCTTCCTGGTGATGACCAACGCGCCGGGCAAGGACGCCTATCCGATCGCGGCGACGGTGTTCATCCTGATGTACAAGCAGCCGAAGGACGCCAGCCGGGCGCAGGCGGCGCTGGACTTCTTCCGCGACGCGCTGGAGAAGGGGCAGGAGACCGCAAAGAGCCTGGACTATGTGCCGTTCCCCGAGACGGTCGTGCAGCAGATCGAAGCCTACTGGCACGCCAATATCCACGCGCAGTAAGCCAAGGCGGCGCGTCGTGAACCCCGGTCCGGAGCCGCGCTGATGTCGTCCGCGATGCAGGGCATCGCCGCCGCGCCGGTCCGTCTGCGCCGCCGCGCGGCGCGCGCGGCGGCGGGCGATGCGGCGTTCCGGATGCTGGCGGCGGCGGCGGCGCTGCTGGTGCTGGTACTGCTCGGGCTGACCGCGCTGTCGATGCTGTGGGGCGGCTGGCCGGCGTTTCGCACCTTCGGCTGGCATTTCTTCGTCGGCACTGAATGGGACCCGGTGGCGAAGCGGTTCGCCGCCCTGGTGCCGATCTACGGCACGCTGGTCACGTCCGCCATCGCCATGCTGATCGCGGTGCCGGTGAGCTTCGGCATCGCCGTGTTCCTGACCGAAGTCGCGCCCGCCTGGCTGCGCGGCCCGGTCGCGGCGGCGATCGAGCTGCTGGCGGGCGTGCCCTCCATCATCTATGGCATGTGGGGCCTGTTCGTGTTCGTGCCCTTCATGGCGGACCATGTCGATCCCTGGATCGACGCCAATCTCGGTGCGCTGCCGCTGATCGGGGCGGTGTTCGCCGGGCCGCCGATGGGCATCGGCATGCTGACCGCGGGCATCATCCTCGCGATCATGGTGATCCCGTTCATCAAGATCGGA
>JAJZVE010001061.1 GCA_021845835.1 Pseudomonadota bacterium
TCTTCGCCTTCAGCGCCGCATCAATCTTCCGTCTCGTCTTCGTCGTCATCATCCGCTCCGTCTATCACGACAGAACGACGCTTTTCCAACTACGCCCCTGGTCCCATTTCCAGGGGCCAGCTCACACGGGGCACGTGCCCCGAACCCGCCCCGTCCCGACAATCCCCAACGCCTGCCAGATATGATCCGAAATCGCGACGGGCCAGCGCGTTGGGTAACCGCGCCCAGCGCTTGGGGAGCCGGTCACGCAGACACGCGGTGAATAAGATGGGTTAGCTATGGTGCAGGAGAGAAAAAGCGGCTTGTACCCTCAGGGGCCGATGTCCACCGAGCCTCTCATGAATTATCTAGGCAAGCCAACGATCTCCTCCCGCAGCGTGCGTTTGAGGATCTTGCCGGACGGGTTGCGCGGAAGACTGTCACGCCGAATCACCGCATTCGGCACCTTGAACCCGGCCAACTTGGCACGGCAATGTGCTAGGATCGCTTCCGGCGAGAACGATGCCCCCGGCGCCATCGCCACTACCGCCAGCGGACGTTCGCCCCAGCGTTCATCCGGCACGCCAATCACGGCCGCCTCGGCTATCTCCGGCAGTTCATACAGGACGCGCTCGATTTCCGAGGAGGCGATGTTCTCGCCACCGGAGACGATCAGATCCTTCTTGCGGTCGGTGAGAAACAGGAACCCATCGGAGTCGACGTGGCCGACATCGCCAGTGCGGAACCAGTTGTCATGGAACGCTGCTGCCGTGCGCTCGGGGTCACGCCAGTAGCCACGCGCAATTTTTGGACCGCGCAGGCAGATCTCGCCGGTCTGGCCGACGGGTAACGGCGCACCGTTGTCATCAACGATACGGAGTTCCAGATGCGCGACCGGGCGCCCGACGGAACCGATCTTGGCGATCTCATAGCCCGCTTCCATGAAGGTGTCGCCGCTGCAGGTCTCGGTCAAGCCATAGGCGTCTATATAGCGAGCCGCGGAAAACGCTTCGGTAAAGGCGCGGATGCGGCTTTCCGGCGTGCGGTCGCCACCGCCGATTACCCAGCGTAGGCTGGAGACGTCGCGCGGCTTACGGGCCGCCTCGGCGAGTACGGCGCCGGTCATCACCGGTGCCATCCAGACCCCCTCGATCCGCTCTGCCTCGATGGCATCCAGCACCGCAGCCGCATCGAACTCGCGCTGCAACACGATGGTGCCACCCAACCACAACACCGCCATCCCCGGCAGATCGAAGGCGCCGACATGATACAGCGGGCCAACCACCAGCAGCCGGGTATGCGCCGTCAGCCCGAGCCAAATGATGTGATCGGACGATTTCCAGTAAAAATTGTCGTAGGCATGAATTACCCCCTTTGGCCGCGCCGTAGTGCCCGAGGTGTACATTAGTCGGAAAAGGTCGCCAGGGCGCCGGGGCAGCATCTCCGCCGGCGGGACATCGTGGCCGAGTCGCGTGCTGTCTACCTGAGCTGCCGCATCGACAAGCACAACATCCGGCAGGCCACCTGTCACTGCGGCGAATTCTTTATCAGCGATCATCAGCTTCGCACCGGCATGGGTGACGATATAGCTCACCTCGTCACCGGCAAGCCGGTAGTTAATCGGCAGGAACACGGCGCCGATGTGACTGGCGGCAAAGGCCAGTTCCAGAAAGGCCGGGCTATTCTTCATCAGCACCGCGACGATATCGTCGGCGCCGATACCACGCTGCCGCAGCCAACCGGCGGTTTGTTCGATACGCTGTTTCAGCGTGCGCCAGGCGATACGGTGTTCGCCGAACACGATGGCGGTCTTGTCGGGTGTTCGCCGTGCATGCAGACAGACGAAACTGGACAGGTTGATCACGATTCCTCCCTCACCTTTGCTGATTCACACTGCACCAACACCGGCCGTTGCGTTATTCTCTCGCTTGACGGTACGGAGTGTGTGACAAACGATAAGCGCAACAGAGCGTGGGAGGAAGACGCGTCATGAGCAGATTGAGCGGCGTCACAGTGATCACCGGAGGCGCCAGCGGCATCGGTGCCGCCTGTGGTCGCGTGCTGGGTGAACGAGGGGCCGAGGTGGTAGTGCTTGATCGCGACATCACGCGGGCGCGCGACGTCGCGGTGGAGATCGGCGGCCACGCGGTTGCCGGCGATGTCGGCGACGCCGATGCGATTGAGCAAGCAGCCGATGCGATCGAGCGGACCCATGGCCCGGTCGAGATTTTGGTTAACAGCGCCGGCGTGATCCAGCGCCCGCTTTCCCCCGAAGCATTGCCGATGTCGGTTTGGGACGACGTAGTGCGCATCGACCAGCGCGGTACCTATGTCGCGTGCCTTGCGTTCGGGCGGCGCATGGCGCAACGGCGCCGCGGAGCGATCGTCAACATCGCCTCCATCGCCGGCATCCGTTCGATGCCGCTGCACGCCTATTCTCCGGCCAAGGCGGCGGTCATTTCCATCACGGAAAACCTAGCGGCGGAGTGGGGGCGCGCCGGCGTGCGCGTGAATTGCGTCTCGCCCGGCTACACCCGCACGCCGGCCTTGCAGGCAGCGATCGACCGCGGCGAGCGCGATGTCTCCTCCCTCAT
>JAJZVE010001062.1 GCA_021845835.1 Pseudomonadota bacterium
TCTCGGCGCGATCAGCGAGACCACGGCGACCGACGGCGACCTGACCTGGGCGACCAATGTCGAGCTGTCGCTGCGCCTGTGGCACTGGTGCGCCGCGCGCGGCGTGCGTTTCGTGTATGCCTCGTCTGCCGCGACCTATGGCGACGGATCGGCCGGGTTCGCGGACGGGCTGGAGGATCTCGCCCGGCTGCGGCCGCTGAACGTCTATGGCTGGACCAAGCACGCCTTCGACCGCGCCGTCGCCCGCATCCTCGCCGCGGGCGAGGCGCGGCCGCCGCAATGGGCGGGGCTGAAGTTCTTCAACGTCTACGGCCCCAACGAATACCACAAGGGGCCGATGATCTCGGTGGTGAAGGTCAAGTACGACGAGATCGCCGCCGGCCGCGCGCCGCGCCTGTTCCGCTCCGACCGGCCGGACATCCCGGACGGGCAACAGAAGCGCGACTTCATCTGGGTCGATGATGTCGTTGACGTGATGGTGTGGCTGCTCGACACGCCGGCGGCCGGCGGGCTGTTCAACCTCGGCACCGGGCAGGCGCGCAGCTATCTCGACCTTGCTTATGCCGTCTGCGACGCGGCCGGGGTGGCGCGGCAGGTGGAGTTCATCGACATGCCGGCACAACTGCGCGGACAGTACCAGAATTTCACCCAGGCGCCGATGGAGCGGTTGCGCGCCGCCGGCTATGCCGCCCCGTTCACGACGCTGGAGGAAGGGGTGCGGCGCTACGTGCAGGACCATCTGGCACAGCCGGACCCGTATCGCTGATGCTGCCGGTCCTGCTGTTCCCGCAATTCGACCCGGTGCTGGTGCGCTTCGGGCCGCTCGCCATCCGCTGGTACGCGCTCGCCTATATCGGCGGCCTGCTCGCCGGCATGTGGCTGGTGCAACGGCTGGTGCAGCGCCGCCCGGCGGTGGCGACGCCGCAGATGGTGGGCGACTTCCTCACCTGGGCGACGCTCGGCGTGGTGCTGGGCGGGCGGCTGGGCTACGTGCTGTTCTACCAGCCGGGCTATTTCCTGACCCATCCGCTGCACATCCTGGAAGTCTGGGGCGGCGGCATGTCGTTCCACGGCGGCATGCTGGGCACGGCGGTCGCCATCGTGCTGTTCTGCCGCCACCACCGCATCCCGGTCCTCGGCTTCGCCGACCGCATCGCCGTCGCGGCGCCGATCGGGCTGTTCCTGGGCCGCATCGCCAATTTCATCAATGGCGAGCTGTGGGGCCGCCCGGCGCCGGACTGGCTGCCCTGGGCGATGATCTTCCCCAATGCCGGGCCGATCCCGCGCCACCCGAGCCAGATCTACCAGGCGCTGCTGGAGGGCGTAGTGCTGTTCTGCGTCATGCTGGTCCTGGCGCGGTCGGAGCGGCTGCGGGCGCGCTATGGCTGGCTCACCGGCGCCTTCCTGTGCGGCTACGCCATCGCCCGCTGCATCGGCGAGCTGTTCCGCGAGCCGGATGCGTTCCTCGGCTTCCTGATCGGTGGCGTGACCATGGGGCAGGTGCTGTCGGTGCCGATGTTCGTCGCCGGCCTGATCCTGATCCTGCGCGCCCGGCCGGTCGAGGTGCCGGCCGCCGCCTGATGGAGCGGCTGGACGCATTCATGGCGCGGGCCAACGCGGCCTATTACGCGCGGCACGACCCGTTCGCCGACTTCACCACCGCGCCGGAGATCAGCCAGGTGGTGGGGGAGTTGCTGGGCGCCTGGGCGGCGGTGACGTGGCAGGCGATGGGCGCGCCCGATCCGGTGATCCTGGCCGAGGCCGGGCCGGGCCGCGGCACGCTGATGAGCGATGCGCTGCGCGCCATCCGCCGCACCGCCCCCGGCTTCGCCCGCGCGCTGCGCCTGCATCTGGTGGAAACCTCGCCGCGCCTGCGCGCCGTGGCCGGGGAGAAGCTGCCGCAGGCGACATGGCACGACCGCATCGAGGAGCTGCCCGACGGTCCGCTGATCCTGCTCGCCAACGAGTTTTTCGACGCCCTGCCGATCCGGCAGTTCCTGCGCCGGGGCGACGGGTGGGCGGAACGGTTCGTGCAGGATGGCGCCCTTGTCGAAGTGCCGTCCGAGCTTGCCGCCCCGTGGGCGGAGCCGGTGGAAGACGGCGCCGTGGTCGAACGCTGCGAACCGGCCCTGGCCATCGCCGCCCATCTCGGCGCGCGGCTGGCGCGCGATGGCGGGGCGGCGCTGATCCTGGATTACGGCCCGGCGGAGAGCGCGCCGGGCGACAGCCTGCAGGCGCTGCGCGGCGGGCAGGCGGCCGACCCGCTGGCCGCGCCGGGCGCGGCCGACCTGACCGCGCATGTCGATTTCGCCGCCCTCGCCGCCGCCGCGCGCGAGGCCGGGGCGGCCAGCTTCGGGCCGGTGCCGCAGGGGATGTTCCTCGCGCGGCTCGGCCTTTACCAGCGCACCGGCCAACTGGCCCGCGCCAACCCGGCGCGTGCCGCCGGGCTGGTCGCCGCGGCGCAGCGGCTGGCCGAGCCGGCCTTCATGGGGCGGCTGTTCAAGGTGCTCGCCCTCGCGCATCCCGCCCTGCCCGAACCGCCCGGATTTGCCGCATGACCGACGCCATCG
>JAJZVE010001063.1 GCA_021845835.1 Pseudomonadota bacterium
ATCGCACACCGCAAGCCTCGCGGGCGCCTATTCGGCGTTCGCGGCGGCGTGCCGCGGCGCCGGGGCGTACCTGGTCGATGATCCCGACGTGATGGTGCTGCTGGCGCGCCTGCTGCTGCGGTTCGGCGGCGCGCGCGAGGGCGGCGTCGGCGTCATCTCGTCGTCCGGCGGCCTGAACGGGATCACCGCCGACCGGCTCGCCGATGCCGGCCTCGCGCTGCCGGCATTCGCCGCGGCGACGCGATCCGCGCTCTCTGCGGTCATGCTGCCGACGCATCTCGACAACCCCGTCGATCTTGGCGCGCGCAGGCAGGAACTCGGCGAGGGCTTCATGGTGGCGGAGCCGGCGGCGCGCGCCACGATCTCCGATCCCGCGGTCGCCATCGTGATGGTCCCGATGACGACCGCGCCGAACTACGAAGGCACGGTCGGGGCGCTGGTCGATGGGCTGGAGGATGCGGGCAAGCCGTATTTCTTCGTGGTCACGCCCGGCTCCGTCGCGACCGGCGTGCGCGCGCTGCTGCGCGAGCGAGGCGTCGTCCATTGCGACCGGCTGGACGACGGCGTGCGCCTGGTGCGGGCCTATCTGGACCGATTCCCGCTCGATCGCGGGCCGGACGCCGCGGTGCCGCGCGCGGCGCTGCCGCCGCTCCGTTCCGGCTATCTCAGCGAACCGGAGGCGACGGCCCTGCTGGTGGCCTGCGGCATTCCGGTGGCGCGCGAGCAGGCAGTACGCGCACGCGACGCGGCGGTCGCGGCCGCGGCCGCGATCGGCTTTCCGGTCGTGCTCAAGGGCGTCAGCGACCGTGTCGTCCACAAGAGCGATGCCGGGCTTGTGCGGCTCGGTCTGCGCAATGCCGAGGAGGTGGCGGCAGCGTTCGATGAGGTGATGCGGCGGCTCGCGACGCGCGATCCCGCGGCGCGCGAGTGCCTCGTTGCCGCGATGGCGGACGGCGAGCTGGAAGTGATCGTGGGCGCGCAGTGCGACCCGCAATTCGGGCCGACGGTGCTGGTCGGCGCCGGTGGCCGGCTGGTTGAACTGCTCGGCGACGTGCAGGTGGCGCTCGCGCCGGTATCGCGCGAGACCGCCGAAGCGATGCTCCGGCGTCTGCGCATCTGGCCGCTGCTCGCCGGCTTCCGCGGCGCCCCGGCGCTGGACGTTGCGGCGCTGGCCGAGGTGATGCAGCGCGTCGGCGCGCTGGCGGCGTCGCTCGGCGATCGCCTCAGCGAGTTGGACATCAACCCGCTGCTCGTCCGCCGCACTGGCATGGGCGTGACGGCGGTGGACGCGCGCGCCACGATCCGTTGAGGTGCGCGCGCAGCCGGTTGCCCCGAACGCCTGACCCGTCGTTGCGATGAACGATCCCCGGACTGGGGCGACCGGCATAGGCGCCAGGATAGCTTGCGTGTTGCTGTGTTTGGGCGATGCAGCCTGTTGTTACCGAACGTCATCGATATGGGGGTGGCCAGGCCCCACCTTGCATCTGGCGTGTGGTGCCGCGGTGTGATGGAAGCGGTGCTGCGCGGCGAGCGGCGCCCGCCCCGCCTCAGGCCATAACCGTGGGTGAGACCTGGGACCGCTCGCCGCCGTGTCACGCTCAACCGGACAGTCGCTCGATTGCCCGTCGCATGGACAAGGCAGGTTACCGTGACCCGGATCATCTGTGGAGTCGATGTCGCCTCTACCAGCCTCGACGCCCATCTTCGCCCCGGCCAACTGCCGCGCGATCGCCGCGTCCGAGGATGGCCAGCCGCTCGGCGACCGAGAGGCCGCAGCGCAGGCGCGGGTTGAGCGCCCATTCCGGCTGCTGCAGCACCACGGCGAGCTGGCCGCGCCGATCCCGCAGCCGGCCGAACGGGCCGCCGTCGAACAGCAATCGGCCGCGGCCCGGCCGCGGCGATAGGTGACGCCGACCTCCTCCAGCGTGACGATCGGCGCGGTCATGGCGCGCCTGCGGGCGGCGGCGGCGCCGCGACATGGCACAGCACGTCGCGCCCGGCGACACGGCGGCGCGCCGGCCGTTCGGCCGCGCAGCGGGCCTCGCGCAGCGGACAGCGCGGCGCGAAGGTACAGCCTGGGCTGTCGCCATGCAGCACGGGCGGCGCGCCGGGGATCGGCCGTAGCCGTCCGTCCGGCCCGTCGCTGCCGGCCGCCGCCGCGATCAGCGCGGCGGTGCAGGGGTGGACGGGGCAGGCGAGCACGTCCGCGCCGGTGCCGTATTCCACGATCCGGCCGCCATACATCACCGCCACGTTGTCGGCATGGCGAGCCGCCATGCGCAGGTCGTGGCTGAGTACGATCAGGCTTGCGCCCGACGCGGCGCGCAGCGCCATCAGCGTCGCCATCACCCGCTCGCGGATAGAGGCGTCGAGCGAGGCCGTCGGCTCGTCGGCGACGACCAGCGCCGGGCCGCGCGCGATCGCCATGGCGATCACCACCCGCTGCGCCATGCCGCCGGAAAGCTGATGGGGGAAGCTACGCATCACCCGCTCAGGCGCGTCCAGTTCCAGCCGCGCCAGCAGCGCCGCCACCTGCGCCGCCCCCTCTGTTGTCCTGGGGCGTCCGCCG
>JAJZVE010001064.1 GCA_021845835.1 Pseudomonadota bacterium
TCGAGCAGCTGCGCGACAACCTCGCCGCGGCCGAGCTCACGCTCGACGCCGAAGAGCTGCAAACGCTCGACACGGTCAGTGCTCTGCCGGCGGAATACCCCGGGTGGATGCTCGCACTGCAAGGCGCATACCGGGCGACCGCGCCGGTAGCCGGCTCGGTGCCATAGCGCCATGCGGCCGTTCCGGCTCCCGGCATCCGTCTATCTCTGGCCGGCCGCAATCGTCACCGGCGCACTGGCGGCCTCTGCCGCGCTGCTGTTCCGCGCGGCGATCAACGTCATCGCCACCGCACTGACCGGCGTCGGCGGCAGCCTCGTCGCGGCGGCAACGGCGCTGTCCCCCTGGCATCGCGCGCTGGTGGTGACGGCCGGCGGATTGACCGCCGGCCTCGTACTCCATTGGGGGCTGCGCTGGGCGGCACGAGGGCCGGCCGGCGCGGAAAACATCGATTACATCGACGCCGCACGCCAGGGGACGGTCGCCCTCAATGACCGCGCGACCTTCGTGCGCAGCGTTTCATCCCTGCTTTCGGTGAGCACAGGCGCCTCGATCGGCCGTGAGGGCGCGATGGTCCAGTTGGCTGCCTGGTTTGCATCCTTGCTGGCGCGGCGCTTTCCGTTCTCCGCCGAACACCGCGATGCGCTCCTCATCTGCGGCATCGCCTCGGGCATCGGCGCGGCATACCACGCACCGATCGCCGGCGTGGTGTTCGTGCTCGAACTGGCGCTGGGCTTCCTCGCCCGCAACACCGTCGCCCCGGTTCTGCTCGCCGCGGCGACGTCCAGCGGACTGATCTACTGGTTCGTGGAGCCACGGCCGCTCTACGAAATGCCGGCCGTCGCGCTGGCGCCGGCCAGCATCGGGATCGCCATCCTGGCCGGTGTGGTGTGCGGCGGCATCGGATGGGTACTGCTCACGGCGCTGGAGCGCTCGCGTGCGATCTTTGCCACGCTCACGCCGTCCCTACCGGCCCGGTTCGGTTTGGGGAGCCTACTGGTCGGCCTGCTTTCGGCCGCCGTGCCGGAGGTGTGGGGCAACGGCTACAGCGTGGTATCGACCGTGCTGCAAGGCGGCTCCCCCTGGGCCTGGGTGGCGGTGATTTTTGCAGCCAAGGCAATCGCGACGATCCTGAGTGCGGGATCGGGTGCGATTGGCGGTGTATTCACCCCGACCCTCTTCGTCGGCGCGACCAGCGGCTACCTGATGGCCTGCATCACGCCGCACATCGCTTCGACCCTGGTCGCCGACCCGCGGGTCGTCGCGGTCATCGGTATGGCCGCGGTGCTGGCAGCCGTCACGCACGCTCCCCTGATGGCGATCGTCATGGTGCTGGAGATGACCGACCAGTTTCAGTTGACCCTGCCGGTGCTCGTGGCCTGCGGTGTCGCATACGCCGTCAGCACGCACTTCGGCGCGCGGCCGCTTTACGGCAATCCGATCGAAGGTCGGCAATGATCCGCTAGAGCGGGCCCGGCGGCGGCTTCGCGCGCCAGGAGCCGTCGCTTGCGTTCCACGCCCCAGCGATATCCGGAAGCGAACCCGTCTCGCCGAACGATCCGATGGCAGGGCACGAGCACTGCGACCGGGTTGGCGCTGCAGGCCCGGGCGACCGCACGCGCCGCCGCAGGCCGGCCGATGGAATGGGCGATATCCGCGTAGCTCGCCGTCCGCCCCGCCGGAATCGCGCGCAACGCTTGCCAGACCTGCAATTGAAATCCGGTGCCATGCAGGTAGAGGGGAAGGCCGCGGCTGCCGATCCAGGGTGCTTCGACGAACCGGAGTGCCTGCGCGGCGATCGGCGCGATGCCGCGCCCCCCTTCGATCGCCTGCGATGCCGGAAACCGCTGCCGCAGTTCGGCGGCGAGTTCCGCGCGGCCGTCGCCGAGCACCAGACAGGCGATACCCGCGTCGGTGCAGGCGACGAGTGCCGCGCCCAACCAAGTTTCCCCCACGGCAAAACGAATCGTTTCGTTCATGCCCCCTCGGTCGGCCGCGCCGCACCCGGCAAACGGCGCATTTCATACCAGCCCTTCGAGCGGTTTACGGCCCGTACGACCAGCAGCATTACCGGCACCTCGATCAGCACCCCGACCACCGTCGCCAAAGCGGCACCGGACCGGAATCCGTAGAGGCCGATGGCGGCGGCCACCGCGAGCTCGAAGAAATTGGATGCGCCGATCAATGCGGACGGCCCGGCGACGTCATGGTTTTCACCGACGGCGCGATTGAGGAAGTACGCCAGGGCTGCGTTGAAGAATACCTGGATCAGGATCGGAACCGCCAGCAGCGCGATGACCAGCGGCTGCGCGACGATGGCCGGCCCCTGGAATGCAAACAGGAGCACCAACATGGCCAGCAAAGCGGCCATCGACGCCGTTCCGATGCGCTGGAGCGTGGCGTCGAGGTGCGCCGCGCCGCGTGCGACAAGCCGCCGGCGCAAGGCCTGGGCGAGCGCGAGGGGGATCACGACATAGAGGATCACCGAAGCGACCAGGGTGCTCCACGGCACCGAAATCGCCGAGACGCCCAGCAACAGCCCGACGATCGGCGCGAACGCGAACACCATGA
>JAJZVE010001065.1 GCA_021845835.1 Pseudomonadota bacterium
GCGACAGTCTCCGACCCGGCGCGGATGGTGACCTACCTCGTGTCCCGACTGCGGCTGAACGGCCCGGAGGCCATCCGGCTGGCCGCCCGCTGTCGGCTCTCGCGTGACCGCCCGATCGCGGCCAGCAAGCTCAAGACACTGGTGGCGACGCTCCCTGCACCGGACCGGGCCGAGATGGCAGCCATGGCGGCCTCCGCGGCCGCCGCCAGTGGCGAGATCACCCATGAGATCACGGTGGTGCTCGAGCAGCTGTTCGATGCCTGCGGCGTCGACCGCCGCAAGCTCTATGTCGTCCTGCATCAGAGCACGGCCGAGCACGCTGTCCCCGCGACCGGGCCAGTGCCGGTGCAACAGGAAGGCAGCCAGGTCAGAACATTCAGGATTCCTCCGCAACCAGCCCGTGCGGCAGCGGCAGGCTGGTCCCCAGCACCCTCCAGCGTTCCGTCTGAGCGCCTGCCCGACGGCCGGGAGGCAAACACCCGTCAACCGGTCAGCCCGGCCAGAGTGCCAGCATTCGTTCCTGACGAAGTGCCGGTGGCCGCCGAAGCCCGCCAAAATAACGGAGGAAAGGCGGGATCCGCTGGTCTGACGATCGACATGGCGAAGGTTCAGGCGATCCTGAACGAGACGCGAGCGGTCACGGAAGTGCTGGCGCCGATCTATGCCGAGGAAGCCGACAGCAGGCCCGTGGCGGCAGGCCCTCCTGAGGGTGCGCGACAGACCGCGCTCGAAGACGGATCCGGGCGCGTCTCCCGCTTTGACGGCCTGAATGCTGACCATGCTCGCCTGCTCCAAGACCTGAGCGCGCAGGATAGCTGGTCGCGGGCCGAATTCGAGGCGAAGGCACGGGCGCTTGGCCTGCTGCCGGATGGTGCGATCGAGACCATCAATGAATGGGCCTTCGATGCCTTCGATGATGCCCTGATCGAGGATGGCGATCCCCTGACGATCAACGTGGCGCTCCTGCCAGAGGCGCCGGAGGAGGCAGCGTGACCAACCTGAGTGTCGTGGCATCCGGCGGCGTGGCCGTCCCCGACCGCATCAAGCCCCGCGAGCGCGACGTCGTCGTGCAGGCGCTGCGCGCCGGGGTGGTGCCGCGGACCGGCCTGCAGCATGTGCAGGTCGGTCGGCTGCGGGAAGTCTCCGAGATCGTGCGCGATGTCGACCGCATCGCCGATGGCGGATCGGCCGTCCGCTTCGCCATCGGCGACTACGGTTCCGGAAAGACGTTCTTCCTCACCCTGGGGCGGTCGATTGCGGCCCAGCGCAAGCTGGTCGTCGTGCACGCCGACCTGTCACCGGATCGGCGCATCCATGCGACAGGTGGCCATGCACGCAGCCTGTATGCCGAACTCATGCGCAGCATGGCGACCCGGACCAAGCCGGAAGGCGGTGCCCTGGCCAGCGTCGTCGAGCGCTTCATTGGTGACGCCCAGGGCGCCGCCAAGACCGCCGGACGCGCCGTCGAGGAGGTCATCCGGGAACGGCTCGCGCCCATCCAGGATCTCGTGTCCGGCTATGATTTCGCGACCGCGGTGGAGCGTTACTGGCGGGCTTTCGACGAAGGCAACGAAACCGGCAAGGCTGCCGCATTGCGCTGGCTGCGCGGCGAATACGCGCTCAAGACCGAAGCGCGCGAGGCGCTCGGCGTGCGCACCATCATCGACGATGCCGGGGTGTATGACTACCTGAAGGCGATGGGACGCTTTGTGCGCCTTGCCGGTTACGCAGGCTTCTTGGTGGTCATGGACGAATGCGTCAACCTCTACAAGTTGGTGAACGCGCAGGCGCGCAACGCCAACTACGAACAGATCCTGCGCATCGTCAACGACGTGCTGCAGGGATCGGCCGAAGGCCTGGGGTTCTATTTCGGCGGCACGCCGGAGACGCTCATGGACAGCCGCCGCGGCCTCTATTCGTATGAGGCCCTGCGGTCCCGGCTGGCGGAGAATGCATTCGCGCGCAACGGCTTGGTGGACCTGTCCGGGCCGGTGATCCGGCTCCAGAGCCTCACGCCGGAGGACCTGCTGGTGCTGCTCGGCAAGCTGCGGCATGTGTTCGCCGGGGGCGATCCCGCGCGCTACCTGGTGCCCGACGACGCGTTGCCCGCATTCATGGTGCACTGCAATCAGAAGATCGGCGAGGCGTATTTCCGCACGCCGCGCAACACTATCAAGGCGTTCCTGGATCTGTTGGCGGTGCTCGATCAGAATCCGGGTACCGATTGGCGGGTCCTGGTCAGCCAGACCGAGATCGCTCCGGATGCGCCCCCGGCGGGAGGCGATATCGTCGACGGGCCAGCCACAGAGAGCGTGCCCTCGGAACCGCCTGCCACGGCTCCGATCGGCGATGCCGGGATGCGCAATTCCGGGACGGCGGAAACCAAAGGCACGGACGGCGGGTCGGGCGGCGACGATCTGGCGAGCTTTCGGCTTTGAGCGACGCCCCGGCCCAGGCAGCTTTCCCGGAACCGCAGGACTCGGCGGCGTTCGACCTGCTGCATGAGAAAGTGCGGCGGTGGATCTGGCGCCAGGGCTGGACGGAGCTCCGCGACATCCAGGAGCGTT
>JAJZVE010001066.1 GCA_021845835.1 Pseudomonadota bacterium
TGGCCGGCTGGGGCATGAAGGGCGTGCTGATCACCCGCGCGGGCTTTGTCCGTGCCCCGCGGATTCCCGTGGTGCCGACGCGCGGCCGCCGGGTGGGCCATGTGCCGCCGACCCCCGCCCGCTGAGGCGCCGCGCCGCGTCGCCCGTTCAGCGCGCGCGCTGGCGGCGGGCCGGGCGCGGCTCCGTCGCGCCCTCCCAGGGACGGTGGGCGGACAGTTTCAGCATGGTGGCGAGGCTGATCGAGCGCAGCGTGGCCACGGTCTGGGCGTCGATCTCGGCCAGCACGAAGCGCACGCCCTCGGCGATCTCGGGGGCGGGGGGATGCGCCGGCGCGGCGGCCTCGGCGCCCACCTCCTCGAACAGCCGGATCACGTCGAGCAGGGTCAGCCGCTTGGCGTTGCCGGCGAAGCGGTAGCCGCCGCCGACGCCGCGCACCGCCGCCACCAGCCCGGCGCGGCCCAGGTCGCGCAGCACCTTGGCCAGGTGATGCGCCGAGATGCCGTATTTGTCGGCGATGTCGAGCGCGGTGAGCTGGCGCTGCGGATCGGCGGCCAGTTCCAGCACCGCATACAGCGCGAACTCGGTGGCCTTCTGCAGCCTCATGCGCCGCTCCGGTCAGTCAAGGCGCATCTCCAGCTCGATGAACGGCCCGGCCATCATGCCCTGGCTGCGGAAGAAGGCGTGGATCACGGCGTTGTCGCGCGCCACCATGGTGCGCACGCGATCGACGCCGGCGGCGCGGAACCGCTCGCAGATCGCGGCGAACAGGCGCGAGCCGAGGCCCCGCACGCGCAGCCGCGGTCGCACCTGCACCGCGAACACCCAGCCGCTCGGCGAGGAGCCGAACTCCCACGCCCGCACCTCGCCGATGATGACGCCATCGATCCGCCCGCCATTGTCCGCGACCAGGAAGAACCGCTCGTCCTGGCGCCGCGCGCCGAAGCGCTCGAACATGTCGTTCCAGTAGGCGGTTTTCAACACGGATGTCACGTCCTGATCGAGGGCGATGACGGCGGGAACATCCGCCGGCGTCGCCGGGCGGATCGTGATCTCGGTCGCGCCGTCGTCCCTTGCTGCCCTGACCATGCCCGTTTCCCTGCCGCGCCCATGCGCATTGCGGCGCCGGATTTCGGCAATACCAGCAGCATCCGTCACCTGTCGATCCCCAAGCCCCGTACGGTCTCCGCAGGAAGGTATGATGCAGGATAACACCGTTGTCATCAATCCCGACGCCACCGGCCAGCATCTGCGGTTCGCGCCGCGCTTCAACGCCGCCGCGGCGTTCATCGACCGCCATGTCGTCGCCGGGCGCGGCGCTGCTATCGCCATCCGCACCGACCACGAGGCGGTGAGCTATGCCGACCTCGCCGACCGCGTCGCGCGCTGCGGCCAGGCGCTGCGCGGCCTCGGCATCGCGCCGGGGGAGCGGATGCTGATGACGGTGCTGGACGGGCCGGCGTTCTTCTATCTGTTCTGGGGGGCGATCAAGGCCGGGATCGTGCCGGTGCCGCTGAACACGCTGCTGCGTGCCGGTGACTATGCGTGGCTGATCGAGGATTCCGCCTGCGCCGCGTTCGTCTTTTCGCCGGAACTGGCCGGCGAGGTCGAGCCGGCGCTGGCGCGGGCGCGCCACCGTCCGGACGTGGTGCTGCGCACCGAGGGCGGCGCGGACGCGCTGCCGGCGCTGCTGGCGCGCGGCTCCGCCGCCCTCGCGCCGGAGCCGCGGCGGGCGGAGGATGCGTGTTTCTGGCTCTATTCCTCCGGCTCGACCGGGCGGCCGAAAGGGGTGGTGCATGCGCAGCGCGACCTGGTCGTGACCAGCCAGCGCTACGCGGTGGAAACCATCGGCGCGCGGCCGGACGACGTGTTCTTCTCGGCGGCCAAGCTGTTCTTCGCCTACGGCCTCGGCAACGGCATGGCGTTCCCGCTCTGGGTCGGCGGCACGGCGGTGCTGATGCCGGACCGGCCGACGCCGGAGAACACCTTTGCCGCCATCGCCCGTTTCCGCCCGAGCATCTTCTTCGGCGTGCCGACCCTGTTCGCCCGCCAGATCGCCGAGATGCCGCGCCTGCGGCCCGACCTGTCGTCGCTGCGCTTCTGCGTCTCGGCCGGCGAGCCGCTGCCGGCGCATCTGTTCGACTCCTGGCGGCGGCTGACCGGCACCGAGATCATCGACGGCATCGGCTCGACCGAGGCCGCCCACATGTATCTCTCCCACCGGCCGGGCAGGGCGGTTGCCGGCAGCACCGGCCGCCCGGTGCCGGGCTACGAGGTGAAGATCGTCGACGAGGCGGGGGCGCCGGTGCCGCCGGGCGCGCCGGGGCGGCTGCTGATGCGGGGCGAGTCGGTCGGCCTCTGCTACTGGCGCAACGCCAAGCCGATCACCGTCGATGGCTGGCTCGACACCGGCGATACCTATCGCGTCGATGCGGATGGATTCTACGTCTATGGCGGGCGCAGCGACGACATGATCAAGGTCGGCGGCATCTGGTGCTCGCCGGCCGAGATCGAGGCGGCGCTGATGGAACACCCCGAGGTGCTGGAGGCGGCGGTGGTCGCGCGCGAG
>JAJZVE010001067.1 GCA_021845835.1 Pseudomonadota bacterium
TTCGGGGCCTGGTCCCTCCACCCCCAGGCCGAGCGCCGTCAGCGAATCGGTACCCATGTCGATCGAGAGAATCTGGATGGGCGTCAGCGCCAGCGGAATCCCGAACAGGGCAAAGGCCAGGTACGGTACCAACTCGGCCACGTTGTGCGTGAGGATATAGGTCAGAAACCGGCGGATGTTCTGGAACACGGCCCGCCCCTCCTCGATGGCATTGACGATGCTTGCGAAGTTGTCGTCGAGGAGCACCATGTCGGCCGCCTCCTTGGCCACATCGGTGCCGCTGATTCCCATGGCGATCCCGATATGGGCGCTCTTGAGCGCGGGTGCGTCGTTCACCCCATCGCCCGTGACCGCCACCACGTGGCGCTTCTCCTTCAGGGCCTCGACAATGTCCAGCTTCTGATCAGCGCTGACCCGGGCAAAGATGATCTCCGCCGCATCCAGCGCAATGCGCAACTCGATTCCGGAAAGATCGCGGAGCATGTCGCCGGTGATGACGCGTACCGCCTCCGACCGCACAAGCCCGACTTCGCGCGCGATCGCAACCGCGGTTCGCGGGTGGTCGCCAGTGACCATGATCACACGGATGCCAGCCTCGCGACACCGGCGTATCGCTTCGGGCACTTCCGGGCGAGGCGGATCTTCCAGGCCGACGAGCCCAGCGAAGACCAGTTCTTCCTCCAGACGCTCGTGCTGCCATGAGGATCCGAGCGGCCGGTATGCGAATGCCAAAACGCGCAGGCCCTGCTCGGCCATCTCCTCCTGCGCGCGAACGATCCGGCCGAGCAGTTCCGCAGGAAAGGCCCGGCTGTCGCCGCCGACGAGGGCCCGGCTGCAGAGCGGAAGCAGCTTTTCGGGAGCGCCCTTGCAGTAGAGGGTCGCGCCATCGGCCGCTTCGTAGACGACCGAGGCCCGCATGCGGTCAGCATCGAACGGCAGTTCATCCACCCGCCGGCCCGCAGGAACGGCGACCCCGGCAGCCTGCGCCATGTTCACCAGGGCAACTTCCATGGGATCACCGAGAAGAGTGGCCTTTCCGTTTACGACACCCTCCTTGAGATCCTGGCACAGGCGCGCTGCGAGAAAGAACGGCCGCGAGCGCCGCAACATGGCTTGCGTCCGGGCTGCCTCTTCGCCCTCGATGAACCCATCCTCCAGATAAAGCCGCTTCACCAGCATGCGGTTGTGGGTCAAAGTCCCGGTCTTGTCGGTACAGATGACCGTCGTCGACCCGAGAGTCTCGACCGAGGGGAGATGGCGAATGAGTACGTTGCGTCGGGCCATGCGCTGCGTCGCCAGCACCAGCGCCAGGGTGAGCGTGGGGAGCAGCCCCTCCGGCACCATGGCAACAATGATGCCGATGGCAAAAATGAAAGCGCGCCAGAAGTGAACGCCGACTGCCCACCAGATGATCGTGAAAAACACGCTCCCGATGATCACCGCCAGGATGATGATGAGGCGGCTCAGGTATGCGATCTCCCGGCGCAACGGCGAAGCCGTTTCCCTGCCAGTCTGGGTAAGGCGCGCGATCCTGCCGAACTCCGTATAGGCACCGGTGGCAAATACCAGCGCCGTTGCCTGGCCCGAGACCATCGAGGTGCCGGCGAGCAAGACGTTTTTCGCCCACAGCACGTCGGCGGCTGCGGACGGCCCAGCCTGTCGAACCAGAGGCAACGATTCCCCGGTGACGGTGGCATTGTTGACGCGCACCCCGAACGCTTCAATGAGGCGGCAGTCGGCCGGAACGTGATCTCCCTGCTCCAACAGGACGATGTCTCCCGGCACCAGCTGATCCACGGGCAGGCGCGCGATCCTGCCGTCGCGCAGAACCTTGGACTGCGGCGGCAGCAGCCGGCGCAGGGCCGTGAGCGTCTGCTCCGCCCGGTACTCCTGCCAGAAGGAAAAAAGACCGCTTACCAGGATGACCACAATGATGGCGTAGCCGAGCCTCGCCATGCCCTGCCCGGGCGCGTACCAGTCGGCTACGAAGGCAAGTGCCGCGGCGATCCAAAGCACGATCGAGAAGAACCGGAAGAGCTCCCGGAAAAGGCGCAGCAGCAGCGGCTCGCGCGCCACCCCTTCCACCCGGTTCGCGCCGTATTCGGCGATCCGGCGGCGGGCTTCGGCGGCAGACAGTCCGTGTACGGTGGTCTCCAGACTCCGGACCGCGTCGGCGACCGGCAGCTGATGGATCTTCAAGCCGTACCCGGCTTTCGCCGGTTCGGTCTCTGGATCCGAAGGCCCGGTCACATCGACACCTACCGGCCCGCCGAGCGCAACGGGGGCGCAAGACTGTCGGGGTCCAGGCCGGCAGCGGACACAACTCGCCCGGACGCGCGCGATCCGGCGAAACCGACAGTCCGTGACGGCGACGAGAACTCCGATGACTGCACCCGCGGCATTGGCCAGGTTCCTTTCCCTTTACTGATAGTACGGGGAAAGCCGGCGGCCTGCCAATACCCACCTTCCGCACCGGACCAGAAGAGACGGCCGGGCCGAGCACCGGGAATCGGCGGATCTGGGCCGGCTGCACCGGTTCCCAAGGTCGGCGGTCCGGGTTGCCG
>JAJZVE010001068.1 GCA_021845835.1 Pseudomonadota bacterium
AGAATGCGCTGAAACTGGCGAATAGTCCTGCCTGGATCAGCGCCGCCTGCCGCAGCGCGCGATAATGCCGCAGCAGTTCCAGCAGCGACAGCAGCAACCCGCCATAGGACGCGCGCACCGAGGGCCGGCTGCGCGGCAGGGCAAGCCGCAGCATGATGCCGACCAGCACCGAAAGCCCCGCCGCCAGCACGAACATCACGCGCCAGCCATAGCGCTCGCCCACCGCCCCCGACACCACGCGGGCCAGCAGGATGCCGGTGAACAGGCCACTCATCACCATGCCCACCGCCCGGCCGCGCGCCTCGGGCCGTGCCAGTTCGGCGGCGAAGGGGATGATCTGCTGCGCGATGCAGGCGCCGGCACCGACCGCGGCCGAGGCGAGGATCAGCGCCGTCGCCCCGGGCGCCAGCGCCGCGGCCAGCAGCGCCAGCGTCAGCCACACCAGTTGCCGCAGGATCAGCCCGCGCCGGTCCATGCGGTCGCCGAGCGGCAGCAGGAACAGGATGCCGACCCCGAAGCCGATCTGGGTCGCGGTCGGGATCATCGCCACCTGGGCGGGGCTCGCGTGCAGGTCGCGCGCGAACAGGCCCAGCATGGGCTGGTTGAACCAGACATTGGCGGCGCCGAACCCGGCGGCCACGGCCATGGCCGCGGTCACGCGGGGCGAGAGGCCGGCAGATTCCGGCCTCGGAATCACTTGCGCATCGGACATGCCGCCGCAAATGGTGGCTCAGCCGCCAAATGCACAAGGAAAGGCTGGTGTGTCATCGGATGACTTGACGGCGCGCCCGACGACGTTGCCGCCGTGCGTGATGCGCCCTGCCCCGCCTCGCCGCCGGCGGAATGCTGCGCGCGGAGACTATTCCGAGACGGATGCGACCTTGCTGCATGATTGGATCCGCCGACGCGACGCGGCGCGCGCGGCATCGCGTTCGCAGGCGGGTCGCCGCTGGATCGCGTGGCGCCGATTCAGCGCGAAGCGATGCGGAATGTTAATGCTTTTCCTGTGGAACTCAGGCGACGTCATGGCCTGCGACAAATTGGCACAGCAAGATTGCTGGACTTGGGCAGGCCGGAAATGCGATGACGCCAGGATCGCGATGATAATGATGGCGTTGCGCGGACATTAAGGACGACGAATGGCGACCAAGGCCAGGAAAACGTCAGGGGCTGCGTCACGGACGGCGGCGCCGGAACGTCGCCCGGTGGCGACGCTGGTGGCGCGATCCCTGCAACTGAACGGCAGCCTGGATCGCGTCGAGGGCGACGGATCGCTGGAAGGCTGGTGCTGGTCCCCCGATGAGCCGGGGGTGCAGCGGCAGCTCGCGGTGCTGGTGGACGGCACCGAAGTCGCGCGCGTCACCGCCGACCAGGTGCGTGCCGACCTGGCAGCCGCCGGATTCGGCGACGGCCGGCACGCCTTCCGCGGCACCTTGCCGGCAAACGTGCTGACCCCGGGCCGCATCTCGGTCGTCTCCCTGCGTGACGTGGCAACGGCGCAGCCGGTGGGCGGGCCGGTGACGGTGCAGTGGCAGGGCCCGGCCGCGCCGGCGGCGCTGACCGGCAGCATCGACCGGGTGTCACGCGACGGCTGGGTGTCCGGCTGGTGCTGGTATCCCGACCGGCCACAGGAACGTGTCGCCCTCAGTATCCTGATTGATGACGCGGCCGTTGGTCATGTCGTTGCCGACACGTACCGCGCCGACCTGCAGCAGGCCGGCATCGGCGACGGGCGGCACGGGTTCTCCTACGCGCTGCCCTACGGCGCCATCGCCGAGCGCGGCACGCTGACGGTTTCGGTGCAGGACCAGCATTCCGGCCGCCTGCTCGGCGAACGGGTCACGCTGCGCCTTGGCCGCATGGCGGCGGCGGAGGAGCGCATCCAGGACCTGGAGCGACAGATCCGCCTGCTGCGCGGCCAGCTCGACGAAATGCGGCGCCTTGCCAGCGGCCGCGACGATGCGCGGGCTGCGCGGGAGTTGTTCGCGACCGTCGCCGCCTTCTTCCAGGAGATCGCCGAGGGGGGCGCCGGACTGGCTGGCCGGGGCGGCGCCGCGCTGCCGGCCGCCATCGCCGAGGTGACCGCCCGCTGGGCGCCGCTGACGCTCGCGGTGCCGGAACGGCCGGTCGCCACCATCTGCATCGCCGCCACCGCGCCGCTTGCCGAACTGCGCGCCTGTATCGAGGCGATCCAGGCCGCGCGGCTCGATGAGCAGGCCGAGGTGGTGGTGCTGGATGACGGGCGGGCCGGCGCACAGACCGCGCTGCTGCCGACGGTCGTGCGCAACCTGCGCTACGTGCTGCAGCACGACGGCGCCGGGCTGGTGCCGGCGCGCAATGCCGTCGCGGCCGAATCGCCCGGCCGGCTGCTGGTGTTCCTCTCGCCCGAGGTGCGGCTGTCCGCCGGCTGGCTGGACGAGATCACCGCCACTTTCGCGCGGGAGGCGCAGGCCGCGCTCGTCAGCGGGCGGCTGCAGCGCGACGACGGGCTGTTGCAGCATGCCGGGCTGTTCGCGACCGTTACCGGCACGCTGGCCGACCCGGCCTTCCTGGCGCCGCTGGA
>JAJZVE010001069.1 GCA_021845835.1 Pseudomonadota bacterium
CGTCGCCGGTCAGCCGCTGCACCGTCCAGCCCTTCACCGGAACGGCGCCGATGCTGCGGTAGAAGCCGATGGCCGGCCGGTTCCAGTCGAGCACCGACCAGTCCATGCGCGCGCAGCCCTGCGCCAGCGCGCGGCGTGCGAGGTCGCGGAAGATCGCGCGCCCGATCCCCTGCCCGCGCGCCGCCGGTTCCACGAACACGTCCTCCACATAGAGGCTCGCGCGCCCCTCGAAGGTGGAGAAGCTGAAGAACCACACGGCGAACCCGACCGGCGTGCCGTGCCGCTGCGCGATCAGCGCCTGCGCGCGCGGCGGCGTGCCGAACAACGACTGCCGCAGCGACTCCTCGGTCGCGCGCACCTGATGCGCGAGGCGCTCGTACTCCGCCAGTTCGCGCACGAAACGCAGCACCAGCGCCTCGTCGCCGGGCACGGCGTCGCGCAGGATCAGGCCGTCAGGCACGAAGCGCCCTCACCCCGGCATCGGTCCGCTTCGCAGCCCGATCCCGCCCGCGGGAGGGGGCGAGGAACACGGCCCCGTTCCCTCTCCCGCTGGCGGGCGAGGGTGGCGCGCGAAGCGCGACGGGTGAGGGCGGCGCGGCACGCACCACGCGCCTACAGCATCAGGCTCAGCGGGTCCTCGACGACGCGCTTGAACTCCGCAAGCCACTCCGCGCCCAGCGCGCCATCGACGATGCGGTGATCGACGCTCAGCGTGCAGGTCATCACCGTGGCGACGGCAAGCTGCCCGTCCTTCACCACCGGCCGCTGCTGCCCCGCGCCGACCGCGAGGATCGCCGCCTGCGGCGGGTTGATGATGGCGGCGAAGGTGCTGACGCCGTACATCCCCATGTTGGAGATCGAGAAGCCGCCGCCCTGGAACTCCTCCGGCTTCAGCTTGCCGGCCTTGGCGCGGACGGCGAGGTCCTTCATCTCGTTGCTGATCGCGGCGAGGCCCTTCTGGTCGGCCTTGCGGATGATCGGCGTGATCAGCCCGTCCGGGATCGACACGGCAACCGAGATGTCCACGTCGTCGTACAGCACCGTGGCGTCGTCGGTGAAGCTGGCGTTCACCTTCGGCACGCGGCGCAGCGTGATCGCCGCCGCCTTGATGATCAGGTCGTTGACCGAGAGCTTGAACGCGGCCGGCCCGTCCTTGGCGCTTTTCGCGTTCAGCTCGCCGCGCAGCTTCAGCAGCGCATCCAGCTCGACATCGATCGAGACATAGAAATGCGGCACAAGTTGCTTCGCTTCCGCCAGCCGCCGCGCGATCACCTTGCGCATGCTGGTGTGCGGCAGCAGCGTGTGCGGCGCGGTGATCGGCGCGGCCGGCTTCGCCGCGGGCGCGGCCGGCACCGGGGCGGCGACCGGCGCTTGCGCCGCGGCTGCCGGAGCCTGGGCCGCCGCCGGGGCACGGCCCTGCGCCGCCTCGATATCGGCCTTGATGATGCGCCCGTTCGGCCCGCTGCCGGTCAGCGCGGCAAGGTCGATGCCGGCCTGCTTCGCCATGCGCCGCGCCAGCGGCGAGGCGAAGATGCGCTCGCCGCCCGCGTCATGCCCGTTGCCCTTCGGCGCCGGGGCGGCGGCGGGGGAAGCGGCCTGCGGCCTGGGCGCGGCCGCTTCCGGCTTCGGCGCGGCGGGGCTGGGCGGCGCGGCCGGGGCAGCAGCGCCGGCGGGCACCGCCTCGCCATCCGCCACCAGCACCGCGATCGGCGCGTTCACCTTCACCCCGGCGGTGCCGTCGGGGACGAGGATCTTGCCGAGCACGCCCTCATCGACCGCCTCGACCTCCATCGTCGCCTTGTCGGTCTCGATCTCGGCGATCACGTCGCCGGCCTTCACCGTCTCGCCTTCCTTCTTCAGCCAGCGCGCAAGCGTGCCCTCGGTCATGGTGGGGCTCAATGCCGGCATCAGGATGTTGGTGGCCATCGCGACGCGCTCCGATTGTCAGAGTCTCGATCAGTTCCCGGACGGATGACCGTCCCCTCACCCGGCGCTGCGCGCCACCCTCTCCCGCAAGCGGGAGAGGGAATTCCGTTCCCGCTCCCTGTCCTTCTCCCTCTCCCGCGTGCGGGAGAGGGCCGGGGCGAGGGTCTGCCCGCAGCCATACTCCGTCAGACGATCTTCCTCACCGCCTCCACCACCCAGTCCGGCTGCGGCAGCGCGAGCTTTTCCAGGTTGGCCGCGTAGGGCAGCGGCACGTCCAGGCCGTGCACGCGGGCGGGCGGCGCATCGAGCCAGTCGAAGCACTGCTCGATGATCTGCATGTTCACCTCGGCGCCGATGCCGGCGAAGGGCCAGCCTTCCTCGACGGTGACGATGCGGTTGGTCTTCTTCACGCTCTCGACCACGGTGCCGATGTCGAGCGGGCGCAGGCTGCGCAGGTTGATCACCTCGGCGCTGATCCCCTGCCCGGCCAGAATCTCGGCCGCCTTCATCGCCACCCCGACCATGATCGAGAACGCGACCAGCGTGACATGCTCGCCCTTGCGTTCGACCTTCGCCTTCCCGATCGGCAGCACGAAATCCTCGGCGGTCGGACAGTCGAAGCTCTGCCCGTAGAGGA
>JAJZVE010001070.1 GCA_021845835.1 Pseudomonadota bacterium
GGCCGGCGCGCAGGAAACCGGAGTCAAGGTGTTCCTGCAGGCGGTGGAATCCGACCAGGCGGCGGAGCCGCAGCTCAACACCTGCAACACCATGCTGGAGCGCAAGCCGGCGGTGATGATCACGGCGGCGATCAACTCGACCATCCTGCTGCCCTGCCTGAAGCGCGCCAACGAGATGGGCATGCCGGTGGTCGATCTCGATGCCAATCTCGACCACGCCATCGCCGCCAAGGCGGGGGTGAAGATCGCCTTCACCATCGGCTCCGACAACGTCGCCGCCGGCCGGCAGGGCGCGGACTGGCTGGTGCACAAGCTCGGCGCCAACGCCAAGGGCGCGGTGCTGGTGATCGAGGGGCTGGCCGGCAACATCACCGGGCAGAAGCGCGCGCGCGGGTTCCGCGAGGAACTGGCGAAGCAGGCGCCGGGGCTGAAGGTGGCGGCGTCGCTGCCCGGCGACTGGGACCGGCAGAAGGCGGCGAACATCGCCAACGACATGATGACGCGCAACCCCGATCTGGTCGCGATCTTCTGCGCCAACGACACGATGGCGCTGGGCGCGGTGGAATCCGTGTTCGCCGCCGGCAAGGGCGGCAAGATCACCGTGATCGGCGTGGACGGCAACAGCGACGCGGTGAAGTCGATCAAGGCCGGGCGGCTCGACGCCTCGGTCGCGCAGCTTCCCTATCTGGTCGGCAAGGAAGCCGTGGAGAAGACCAGGGACGTGCTCGCCGGCAAGCATGAGCCCGAATACATCTACGTGCCGACGCTGGTCCTGACCAGGCAGGTGCTGCAGGAAAACAAGGACAAGCTGCTGCAGTACGTGAAGTAGGCGACGCCCTCGCCCGCCCCTCTCTCCGCTGCAGAGAGAGGGGCGATGACCATTGAACGTGGATTTTTTGGAGTAACGATGTCCGAGGCGCGTGCAATCGGCCGGCCGGCGCGAACGCAGGGCTTGCGCATGGCGGTGCGGCTGGAATCGGTCGCGGTGCTGGCGGTGCTGGTGATCGTGCTGGCGGTGCTGTCGCCGTATTTCTTCAGCGTCTCCAACTTCCTCAACATCCTGCTGGCGACCTCGGTGATCGGCGTGCTGGCCTATGGCGCGACCTTCGTCATCGCCGCCGCCGGCATCGACCTGTCGGCCGGGTCGGTGCTGGGATTGTCGGGCGTGGTCGGCGCGCTGTCGGTGAATGCGCTTGGCCTGCCCTGGCCGGTCGGCATCGCTGCCTGCCTTGCCACCGGCGCGCTGTGCGGCGCGGTAAACGGGGTGCTGAACGCGCGGGCCGGGATACCGGCGTTCATCGTCACGCTCGGCATGCTGGGGGTCGCGCGCGGGCTGGGACTGGTGCTGACCAACGGCGTGCCGGTGTACGGTCTCGATCCGGTGCTGGTCTATATCGGCCAGGGACGGCCGGGCGGCGTGCCCTTCCCGGTGATCGTGTTCCTGCTGACCGGCGCGGTCGCGCATTTCGTGCTGGCCTACACCCGCTTCGGCCGCTACGCGCTGGTGATCGGCGACAATGAAGGCGCGGCGCGCGCCATGGGCGTGCGCGTGCAACGGCAGCGGATCGCACTCTATGCGTTCTCCGGCATGATGGCCGGGCTGGGCGGCCTGCTGTTCATGGCGCGCACCAATGCCGGCGACCCGACCGCCGGCCTGAATTACGAACTCACCGCGATCACGGCGACGATCCTCGGCGGCACCAACCTGTTCGGCGGGCGGGCGACCATCTTCGGCACGCTGATCGGCGCGCTGATCATGGGCGTGCTGCAGAACGGCCTCAACCTGCTCGCGGTGTCGTCCTTCTATCAGCAGATGGCGATCGGCGCCGTGCTGGTGGCCGCCGTCTGGCTTGACCAGGCGAACAGGGCGAGGCTGCGGCGATGAGCCTTCTGGAACTCGACGGCGTACGCAAGACATTCGGCCCGGTGCAGGCGCTGTCCGGCGTTACCTTCGCGGTCGAACGCGGCGAGGTGATCGGGCTGGTCGGCGACAATGGCGCCGGCAAGTCGACGCTGATGAAGACCGTGACCGGCGTGCATACGCCGGACGGCGGCACGATCCGGCTGGACGGCACGCCGCTGAACGGGCGCGAGCCGGGCGAGATCCGCGCGCTGGGCGTGGAGATGATCTACCAGGACCTCGCGCTGGCGAAGATGCAGGACGTGGCCTCCAACATCTTTCTCGGCCGCGAGCCGACGCGGCGGCTGCTCGGCACGCCGATCCGCATGATCGACCGCGCCCGCATCGAGCGCGAGGCGGCGGCGATGATCCGCAAGCTCGGCGCGCGGCTGCCCTCGGTCACGTATCCGGTCGGGCAGTTGTCCGGCGGCCAACAGCAATCCGTCGCCATTGCGCGCGCGCTGACCTTCAACCCGAAGCTCGTCATCATGGACGAGCCGACCGCGGCGCTGGCGGTGCGCGAGGTGGAGCACGTACTCGACCTGATCCGCGAGATGAAGCGCCAGGGCATCGCCACCATCCTGATCAGCCACCGGCTGAACGACGTGTTCGCGGTGTGCGACCGCATCGTCGCGCTGCGCCAGGGGCAGGTGGTGGCGGAC
>JAJZVE010001071.1 GCA_021845835.1 Pseudomonadota bacterium
ATAAATTCGTAGCCGGAACTGCGCCGCCCTGCCACCGCCTCGACCTCCAGATCGGCGCGAATTGCGCTCATCAGCATCGGCGCCGGCTCGGCCATGCCCAGATCGGCTTGCAGCTTCTTGTATTCGTGGTTGTCGAGCACGACGCGGTCATCGACGTCGAGCAGTGCGATCACCACCGGCGCCGCATCGATCACCGATTCGAGCAGCGTCTTCTGGTTCTTCACCTGGCACTCGAGACGATGCATCGCGGTGACGTCGCGATGCATGCCGAGATAGTTGTGCACTTCGCCGGCGGCATTCACCACCGGCGAGATGTTCACTTCCGCCAGGTATTGGCTGCCGTCGCGGCGGCGGTTGATCAGGCGCCCGCTCCAGGACTCGCCGCGGGTGATCGTCTGCCACAGAGACTGGTAGAGCGCGGGCGGCGTGATCTTGTCGGAGAGCATGGATTCGTTCCGGCCGATCGCCTCTTCGGCGCCGTAGCCGGTGACGCGGGTGAAGGCGGGATTGACGTAAAGGATGTCGCCTTGCGTGTCGGTGATCGAAATCGCGATATCGGCCTGATTCACGGTGTGCCGGAACAGCACCGCAGGGATGCCGGCCGCAGCTCGGTCGGTAGCGTCCGCAACCATCGCCCTGCCCTCTTTCTCGTTCATAACCCGGCATCCCAGAATCGCGCATTTGTCGGGATTCCAGCAGGTTCCGTGCCGGGCTTGAGGTCACCGCGACGCAGCTCGGCAATCCGGTCGGTGCAACTGCCGCGGCCTGCGACCGCGCAGTGACAGAAGCGCGGCGAGCCGGGATCGCATCGCCTGTGCCCGCAACGACGACCGCCCCATCGAGGGGAAGTCGCAGTGGGACGGGCCATTGCGTCGTTTGTCGGTTTTGTCGGACTTGCGACAGCCGCGGGACTCGCGACGACGATCGCGCTGCACGGGACGACACCCATGCTGGTGCGGGATTGCGGCGGCCCGCCCCACTTTGGGGAAGCGCTTGGGGCTTTGGCACAGAATCTGCTGAGACCATGGCAAACGAACCCGCCGCCACGCCATGAACTCCGCCCCTCCTCCTCTGCCGGTCGCACCGAAGCCGCGAACGCTGCTGCACGGAGTGATACTCGGCGGCTTCTGCTTGGGCTTCGGCAGCCTCCTCGCCGTCACCGCCCGGGTCACGAAGCAGGACATCGCGCTGCGGGCCATGGAAGACAGGCAGGCGTCGTTGAGCCAGGTGATTCCCGATGGCATCCACGACAACAATCTGCTCCGGGATACCGTGACGATCAAGGATGCCCACGACCGGGCGGTCACCGTCTATCTCGCCCGCATGAAGGGCAGGCTGGCCGCGCTGGCCTACCCGATCTCCGGCACCGGCTACGGCGGCAAAATCAAGCTGATGCTGGGGGTCGATACCGGCGGCCGCATCCTCGGCGTGCGCGTGCTTTCCCACCACGAAACGCCGGGAATGGGCGACAAGATCGAGGTCGGCAAAAGCAACTGGATTCTGCGCTTCACCGGCCTGTCCATCGGCAATCCGCCGCTGCATCTGTGGAAGGTGAAGAAGGACGGCGGCCAGTTCGACGATTTCGCCGGCGCCACGATCACGCCCCGCGCCGTGGTCCTCGCCATCCGCAACGGTCTGGAATTCTTCGCCGCGAACAAGGCCCGACTGACCGGGGGAAAACCATGACCAGCGACTACAAGACCATCGTCAGGGACGGGCTCTGGGACAACAACGGCGTGCTCAGCATGCTGCTGGGGATGTGTCCGACGATGGCGATGACCACCAGCGCCACCAACGGCTTGGGCATGGGGCTGGCCACCGCCGCGGTGATGGCGGCGTCGAGCTTTCTGGTCGCGCTGTTTCGCCGCCGCATCTCCCAGGAAGTGCGCATCCCCGTTTTCGTGCTCATCGTCGCCTCGATGGTGACGCTGGTCGATTTGGCCATGAATGCCTGGATGCACGCGTTGTATAAGGTGCTGGGCCTGTTCATTCCCTTGATCGTTTCCAACTGCCTGCCCTTGGCCAGGCTCGAAGCCTTCGCCGCCAAGTCGAAGGCGCTGCCCGCCCTGGTGGACGGCCTGTTCATGGGCCTGGGCTTCACCCTCGCCCTGACGCTGATCGGCGCGGTGCGCGAGATCCTCGGTTCGGGCACCCTGTTCGCGAATGCCTCCCTGCTGCTCGGTCCTCCGTTCAAGGCGATGGAACTGCGCATCCTGCCGGCGAACATGGGCGTGCTGATGATGATCCTGCCCCCCGGCGGGTTTCTGGTGACCGGTCTGCTGGTGGTGGTCAAGCGCCTGTTCGATCTGCGCGCGGGCAAGGAAATCCGGATGAGCGGCGCCCATTGCGCCGCCTGAGTGCCGTCTGAAGGGATGATGAGGACGATGACCGTGACCGCCGACGACTTTCCTGCACCCGCCCACACGATCGAGGGCTACGCCCGCGTGGTCGGGATCGAAGGTGCCGTGGCCTGGCTCGAACCGGAGCAGACCGCCAGTTGCGGCGGCTGCGCCGCCGCCGCGAGCTGCGGCTCGCCGGGGCTGGGCAGCCTCGCCGGACG
>JAJZVE010000032.1 GCA_021845835.1 Pseudomonadota bacterium
GCACTGCTTCTCCACGAACCCGTCAAAGTCGGACGTGGTCAACACGCTCTGCAGCTTGTCGTAGAACACGTGGCCCGGCGAGCGGGGCAGCTCTGCCCACGTCACCAGCATGTCCGTCTGCCGTTCCCGCTGCCGACCAAGCGCCATCCGTCTCAGCCCCTCCCAATCAGGAGGACAGCGAATCAACCCAGGCCGATTTCGTCAACGGGCTGCTACGGCACCAAGAAGTCGGCCGCGCTGGAGCTGACCAGCCGCCTGCTCAACGACGACCGCGACGAGGACCGCGACGGCCCCGCCGGGTTCGAGAGCAAGGCCGAGCGCGCCCGCCTGTTCGCCGCCGAAATGGCGCTGCAGTCCTACGCGCTGCTGGCCGCCGCCGAAGGGGCGCTCGCCGCCTACGCCGACCTCATCGGCGAGGAGTGGAAGCCCTACGAGGCGCCCGTCGCCGCCGCCGCCAGCATCGCCCGCAAGTCGGCCGCCGCCGAAATGGCCGCCTTCCAGATGACCTGAGCCGATAAGCTGATCTGGCCAGCCGAGGCGGGGCTTCCGGCTCCGCCTCGTGCCGCATGCGTTCGGCGCCCTGCCCTGCCCCGGCAAAGCAAGCGAAGCAAGAAGCCTGTCGCTGGTCTTCCCAGTGTACCGCCGGCCAAGGTCGCGCCGCGTCAACACCGCGCCGAAGCCGGCGCGCCGCGCGGGGCGCGGCTGCGGCTCGCTCGCTGCGCAGCTCCGGGCCGCTTGTACGCAGGGCTTTGCCCCGCGCCCTGCGCACCCCGTCCCCGCTGACTCGCAAGCCTCCGGTGCTGACCCGTCACGAGGGCCGGCGGGCTCGCTGGCGGCCAGCGATTGGCTGGCGGAACCGAGGAGCCTCCGACCATGACCGTGATCCGCACCGGCGCGGGCCTGACCCGGCATGACATCCGCCGCATGACGCGCGGCGGCTACGAGATTCTGGCGATCGAGACGCGGCACCTGCCGCAGGGCGACGAGACGACGATCCTCTGGCAGCGCGATGACGGCCCGGACGCAATCACCGAGGCCGAGCTGCCGTTCTGACGCAGGCCCCGCCGGAGCGATCCGGTGGGGTCGATTTATCGTCAAGCACAGACGGATATCGGCCGCAAATCGGCCCTTGCCGGGGCGTCAGGTTTCCGGGAACAGGCTTGGAAACAGAATCTCGATCGCATCCAGACGGAAGCGCAGTGAGACCGGCCCCTTTGGCGTATCGGAGCCGAGAATGCCGTCGGCCACCAGAGCGCCCAGCAGATCGCGGGCGCTGCGCTCCTTGAGGCCCGTTATCCGCGCCGCTTCGCCGCGCGGCAGCTCGCCGCGTTGCAGGGTCTGCTCGAGCAGCGCGAAGGCTTCCGGCTTCAGGTCGCGGCGGTCGATGTAGAGCCGGAGGCGCCCAACGAGCGTGTCGAGAGCAAACAGGCCGCTCATGAACGTCACCTGATCCAGGCAGACCCTGAGGAACCACGCGGTGAAGTCAGCCAGCGCCCGGCGCGAGAGATTGCCCCGGCCATCGAGGTCGCCCTGCCGCGGCATGTCGGCATGATCCATCATCCGCTTGTAGTCGCTGCGGCTTTCGAGGCCGCGCGCCAGCCCGCGCGAGACCGACCACAGGCCGTGCGCGCCGATACCCGCCTGCAGGGCCATCGCGTGAGTCATCAGCCGGCTGACGCGGCCATTCCCATCAAGGAAGGGGTGGATGTAGTTCAGGCGGTGATGCGCCGCCGCCATTGCCAGGATGCGGCCACCCATGCCGAGCGGCGCGAAACGGTAGCGTTGCCCGAAATGCTCCATGAACGCCGCCACGCGCTCCCCTGCCGGGGGCCAGTGTCGCCCGACCGTGACCTCGTCCTCCGCCGTCGCGCGGAATTCTCCGGGTGCCATGCGGAGCGTGCGGCGCTCGCTGCGCACGACCAGCATGGCTTCGGGCGCATCCTCGTAGAAGGCGCGGTGCAACTCGCGGATGAATGCGGCTGACGCCGGCTCCGGCAATGTTCCCTCGGCGTAGCGGCGGTCGATGTCGCGTTGCACGCGGATATGCGCGCGCGCCTCGACCTGGAGATTGCGTCGCTCCCCGGCGGTATCGAGCTGATCGTTCAGCGCGCGCTCGATGTCGCGTGGCGTCGTGTTGTGACCTTCGATCAGGTTCGAATAGTAGCAGTTCATGATCCGCACGGCGTCTGCAAGGCCGGCAGCCGAACGGGCATGCAGCCGTGCGCCAAGCGTGTTGCTTGCCGCCGACAAGGCGGCGACGAGATCGACGATCTCGGGGCTGGTTTCATCCAGGAGGCACGGCTCGATCCGGGCCGGCGTTTCGACGATAGACGGCATGCCGATCTCATATTCACGAAGAAGATCGATCATATCATCAAAATCGTGAATGACGATGGCATATTTGCCGATCTTGGCCCCGATCCCTTTTTGCGTATAAGCTTTTCTTAAAGAAGCATATTTTTCCCACGAGGCAGTTTTCGGCGCCGATCCAAGGCCGCGTCCCCCTCCGCCGTTCTGACCGAGGCCCCGCCGGCGCGATCCGGCGGGGTCGATGCACCGTCATCAGCGCCGTGGCGCGATAGGACGTGCAATCGTGCAATTGTGCAGTGGTGCAAAAATGCAGACGCAAGGCTGCTTCAGAGATGCTCCACCGCCACAAAAGCGGGCGGATGCACGTGCGCAAAATTGCACTCATGCACATGTGCACATGTGCAAAACATCCTGCTTGCAGCCGTGCGGTTGAATCCAGGTCTTTATATTGTCGGCTCTTTTGGGCGGTTTCTCTTATCCTCTGGGCGGTTTCTCTTATCCTCTGGGCGGTCTCTCTTATCCTCTGGGCGGTCTCTCTTATCCTCCCGGATAACAGAGGCAGCTATTCCGACCCCAATTACAGCGAAGGCACCAAGTAAGGAGCCCACAACCAACCTTTCCATCGGGGTTGCAACGCCGATTGTCCGGACAACGCCGAGATGCCAGTCAACGCCGACCGTCTGGTTAGGCCGGCAGCTAGTCACTTTTGGGGACAAGCCCGCAGCGTATCCGGGGCTGCTTAACAGCAGCCCGGCTGCAACGCTAGCCGGCATTACAGAAGAAAGCATTGTTTTGGCGAGATTAAAATGAGATTTGAGCCGTTCGAGGTTCTCGCGTTTCATGTTATTCCTTTCGATTACGTGATCTTCAATAGTAAGAACATAGACCACACCATAACGAAAAGCAACATGAGAGGTCTGTTCTCTTGCCGACTCTTCCGCAAGGCACCTGAGATTGAAGGATAAGCAGAGTGGGTCGCTGCTTAGGCGCCCCCCGTCCCTTGAGGAAACGAACGATGTGCACCCCTGCCCAACTGCACAACCGCAAATGTGCAAAAAAGGCAAACTGCAACAATGCACAAATGCAAAAATGCCAATGTGCTAAAGTGCCAGAGTGCAGAAATGCAACTGCAAGGCTGCTTCAGGGATGCCCCGCCGCCGCAGAGGCGCTCGGGTGCACGTCTGCAAATCGGCGCTTATGCACTTGTGCACATGTGCAAACGTGCCCAATATCACACTTGCAGTCGTGCAATTGACGGCGGGCGGCGAATCGGTGCACCATTGCCATGTTGCAGCTGTGCACAACTGCACTTGAGGTTACGGATGAAAGTCGCGGCGATCACGATCAATAAGGGTGGGGCAGGAAAGACCATGCTTTCCCGCAGCCTTGGCACGGCAGCCGCCGCCTCCGGCTTGCTGGTCCTCATCCTCGACATGGACACCCAGCAGAATTCCACCAACTGGCGCCGGCGGCGGCCGGAGCAGCTCACCCTGCCGCTCGTGCAGTTCACGACCGAGAACGACCTCGACGAGACCCTGAAACGCGCCGAGGAGGCCGGGTGCGATCTCGTGCTGATCGACACGCCGCCAGGCCGCAGCACCGAGGCGCCGGCCGCCGTCGAAGCGTCCGACCTCATGATCATCCCGTGCACTTCCGAAATCGAGTGCTTCGAGGGCCTCGCGAAGTCAGCCCGCCTCGCGCGCACGATCGACACGCCGGCCTTCGTCGTGCCGAACTTCGTGCGGCCGGGCAGCCGCACCGAGGAGGAGGCGATCCGCGGCGTCGCCGCCGCCCACAACATTCCCTGCGCCCCCGTGGCGATCCATGAATACAACCTGCACCGCGACGGCAGCCTTCAGGGGAAAACCGCGCAGGAGCTTCAGGAAGACAGCAAGGCCGCCGCAGAAATCAATGCCCTGTGGGATTGGTTTCGTGCAGAATTGCAACTGACCACAAGTGCAACTGTGCACAAGGTAGCGTGAGATGAGCAAGAAACCGAACGCCGCAGCCTTCCTCGCCGCCATGCAAGGCGGCCAGCCCGAGCAGGACGAACCGCCCGCGCGCGTCACCGCTGCCCCCGCTGCGGCACCCGCCGCGGCACCCCAGGACCCGGCCACGGCCGAGATCGCGACCCTGAAGCCGGTTCAGGCCCGCGCGCCGCGCGCCAAGGCAAAGCCGGGCCGGGCGCAGCTGAAACATTTCGGCGGCTATCTCGACGACGAGACGCTCGAAAAGATCGCGCTGCTCCGCGTGCGCCTGAAAAAGGACAATTCGGAGCTCATCAAGTTCGCCATCGACGAGCTGCACAGGAAGCACAACGCCAAGCGCGCCTTCGGCGACGCCTGACGCGCGCCAAAGCGGGGCTCAGAAGCCCGGCGCAACGTTTCCGCATCCGGAATTCCTTAGGAGAACCGGCGATTTCAGCGTACAAGGAAAAATCCTTCACACGAATCGCTGGACAAGACCGCCCTTCGGCGGGAGAGTCATCTCTCTAGAGACTGATTCGGATTCGCCGATGAAAAAAGCCAACGCCACGACAGATGACCATAACGCCCGTTACCGCCAGCGCCTCCGCGAGGCTGGCGCGCGCGAGGTGCTGTTTCAACTGCCTGACGAGACACTCGCCCTCATCGACGACATCAAGAAACGCCAGCGTCTGCCAAGCCGCAGCCTGGCGCTCATGCAACTGATCGAAAGGGGAATCCAAGCAGCCCAGTAGATCACCAGAAATGCGAAAGCCCGCCTTGCCGGGCGGGCTTTTGCGAAACTCGTGACGGGCCTTACGGCTAGCGTCGGGGCCAATACAACAACCCCAACCTAGTACGAAGACGCCTCCTTGGCAAGCGAAAATTGCCGTTTTCGCTTAACGGGTGAGGCTTGCCCGTCGCGATCCAACCAGAAGGAGGATTGCGATGACAAAGGAAAGCGCCCTTGAGGCGCCAAGGATAAGCTCGGCCAGAGGGCCAAGCGGATTGCGACGGCTGTCGCTGGCTATGCTGACCACAGGCAAGCTGGCCGAGGATTTCAGGGGGATCGGGGAAGGGCAGGGGGGTCTCCGCCCCGGCCAGATCCTGGCAGCCTTCAAGGCCGCCGCGCCTTTCCTGGGGTTCGGCCCCCGGATCATGCACGCGGTCGACTGGCTGTTCAGCTTCACCCAGCCGCAGGATTGGGCGGAGGGCAGCCGGCCGATTGTCTGGCCTTCGGCCGCCCTGCAGCGCGAGGCGCTCGGCCTCGGCACGACGCAAGCCAAGGCGCTCAACCGCCAGCTCGTCGAGCTCGGCCTCGTCACCATGAAGGATAGCCCGAACGGCAAGCGCTACGGCCGCCGCGACCGGCAGGGCAGGCTGATCGAGGCTTACGGCTTCGATCTGTCGCCTTTGTTCGCGCGTCTGGCCGAATTCCAGGCCATAGCGGAGCAGGGCAAAGCGCTGCGCGAGCGTATGCGCCTGCTGCGCCGCCGGGCGACGATCGCCCGCAACGGCCTGTTGCAGATCCTCGAAACCGCCGCCGAACTCGGCCTTACCGATGCCACCTGGCGGACGCTCGAAGGGGAGGGCAGGGCGCTCGCCCGCTCGCTCAAGGGCGTGGAACGGGTCGAGGAGATGGAGGCAGGCGTCGCCAGCCTGGAACGCCGGCAGCTTGAGGCGCGCGAACGGCTGGAAAATCAGCTCGCAGCCCTTCATGCGGCAGTCGTCAGGGATGGGGATTCCGACCCCATGGGGCCGGAAAACCGACCCCATATATACACCTACAAAACAAACCTTAATCCTGAACAGGATACGGTAGTGGCTTCCGAAGGAAGTAGGTCGGGGGCGGCAGGGGCAGGGGCTCAGGAACGGGCAGCGCTCCGGCGGAGAGAGCCGGATCCCGGGAAAGCGGAGGCGAAGGAGCGCACAGACACCGGCACCGTGATGCGGATCAGGCCGGAGGAGCTCGTGCGGCTGGCGCCGCGGCTGCGGGCTTACCTGGCGACCTCCTCGCCGGCCTGGCCCGATATCGTCGAGGCCGCTGACTGGCTGCGGCACGACCTCAAGGTCTCAAAACCGCTCTGGGGCGATGCCTGCCTCGCCATGGGGCGGGAGCAGGCCGCGATCGCCCTGGCAATCGTGTCCGCCAAACCGGAGAGCCACTTCACGGCCTCGGCGGGCAGCTATTTCCACGGCATGGTCAAGCGCGCCCAGACTGGGCAGCTGAATTTGGCGCGCACGATATGGGGGCTGCGCGAGAACCCGCGCGGCAGGCCGCAGGCAGGGACGACGAAAGGGGGTGAGCGGCATCCGATGCCGCTTGACGCTTGAACCGTCGCCTAGCGGCGGCTCAGCTTTCTACCGCTCCCGTTCCTCATCCCGTATCCAGACGCTGCGAGGGGGCAGCCTGCCCCGCGCCTGTTCCTGCGCGTGGACAGCTTCGCAGTGCTGTAGCCACGCCTGGCGGGCGGCACCGCTCAACGCTCCCGCCAGCCGCCAGTTGCCATGCCTGGCGGCTTCTGCCGCCGCGCCCGCCAGCCTGTCCCAAGGGGGGACGGATTCATTCGACATATTCAGAAAACCCTACGGATGACCGTCATTCCATTCCCAACCGTCGCCGCCATCGCTCCCTCCTCTGTCGTCATCCGGCGGCGGCTCCGGGGCATAGCCCGGATGCCGCGACGCGGGGTTGTTGGGGGGACGTTTGGGCGGTTCCGGCGCGTAGCTCGGATGTCGCGCCTGCGCCCGCCCGGTGATCGCCTCCCGCATCGGCGGGCGAGCTTCCGGCCTTGATTGCCAGCCGCTTTCCGGCGGGGCAGGGGAGGGGGAGAAGCCACCGCCGGAGCCGCCATTGCCAGAAGGCCGAACGTTCGCCCAGACACTTTGGCCTGCTCCGCCCCCGAAGCCGCCGGAGGGCTGTTGCGGCGTTTGCCCCCACTCCCAGGTGGGTTCGCCCATGCCCCTGCGCCGCGCATTCGGGTTGCGCGGCACATCGTGGACGTAGGGGTTCGCCCGCGCCCGGTTCAGGCGGGTCGTGATCTTGTAGTAGGCATGGGCGAAGGACGGCGCGGCGTTCGACAGCCCCGCCGAGATCACCACCATGTAGCCAGGTCTCATGCCATAGAGCTTGTCAGGCGACAGGAACGGCACCTTGATGGGGGTGGCGTTGCTGGTTTTGCTCCAGGACTCGCCATCGCTTTGCCCTTCGCTTGTGCCGCCGCCGCCCGGATTGTCCGTCCTTCCCCTGTTGGTTCCCCTGTTGCGGCTCAGGTTTGTGCTTGTCGCGGTCATCATGACCGTGGTTTGCCCCATGCGCTTCGACAGCCACTCGGCGGTTGTCGGTTCGTTCGGCGCGAAAGCCGTGATGACGCCCGCATTGGCGGCGAACGACTCCCACCTGTCCCCGTAAAGGCTCTTGAGCTGGCTTAAGTCCTGAATCACCGGCATCATCTGAATGCCGTACTTGCGCACCTGCGCCCATGTCTCCTCGATGATCTTCAGATGACCCAAGGCCGCAAACTCATCGAGCATGAACAGGATGCTCGGCTCCCCGGCGAAGCGCGTGCGCAAGGAGGCTTGCAGCGCCGTGGTCAGGATCAGCCGCAGCCACTTGCTGTGCCGCCCCATCATCTCCGGCGGGAGGACGAGGTAAACCGTGGTCGGACGCCGCTTGATCCCGGCAAAATCAAAATCGTTCCTGCCGAGGCTTTCCGCGATCTCCCAATCGTCGAAGCATTCAGTCTGAATCTTCGCGGTCGAGGCGACCGACTGAATCTCGCGGTTCCAATCGGTGAACTGCGCCGCCTTGTTGCGCAGCCCCGCAATCGACGACCGCATCATCTGCGCCGCCATTTTCGGAATGCCGTACTCCTCAGTGCCTTGCGGGTTAAAGATCGAAGGCGGCCTGGCTTCCCCGCTCGCCATGCAGATCAACTGGCGGACGTGCTTCATCGTCGGCACGACGCCGCTTTCCCGCCCGACGATGACGACAAACATGATGGTCGCGGCGACGAGGGCGCGGGCAGATTCGTCGAAATGCTTACTCTCGCCCTTGTCGCTCACAAAAATCATCGCCTCCGCCAGCAGCGAGGCGTCCGTATTGAAGCTGTACGAAGTCGGATCGAGGGCGGCGAGGGGATTGAAGCCGACACCGACCAAATCCTCGTAACCCCGATAGTCCGTCAGGACGCCGAAGGGGTTGAGGATGACGACATTGCCGACCTGCCGCCGCCACGGCGCGGTGACGGCGGCCAGCTCGCCGGCGGGATCGACGACGACGATTGAGCGCGACCCGCCCATGTTGAGCAGGTTGGGCATCAATATCCGCGTACCCTTGCCGGAGCCGTTGCCGCCGATGACGAGCATGTGGCGTTCGCCGCCATAGCGCAGCTTTCCGGCCTTGACGCCGTTGCCAAGGACGATGCGCCCGAACTCGACAGCCTCCGGCGACGGATCGCCGACGACAGGATAGTCGAGATACTGGTTCACTGCGGCTAATCCCAGACCGTTTCCTCGTCGCCGCCGGAATGCCGCCCGCCCCAGGTGTGATGCACCTCCTGCGGGGTAGCCCAACGCGCGTCGCCGTAAACGTCAGGCGTCGGCGGCGCTTCCTCGATCTGCGGCTGCGCGGCAGCCAGCCTCTGGAAAGCCTTGACGTTCTCCCAGCCCCAGACCACGAGGATAAAAGCCCCCCAGAGCATCAGACCGGCAATCCACCAGACGATATGCCCAAGGTGCCAGCCGCCGACTGCCACGCTTCCCAGAGCCGTGCCGAGGGCAAGCTCGATCCAGCCGAACACGCCGGAACCGTAGCGGGCGATGAGGGAATGGCGACCGAAAGCGACGACCGCCCCGACCGCGACCGTGAACAGGGCGAGAGCCACCAGCCGGTTGCCGTTCTGCGAGCCGGTCAGCCAGGCGAGTTCCCGCGCGACGCCGAGCCAGAAGCCGCGCATCCCTTCCGGGGTGAAGGCGACATTCGCCAGCGCCAGCAGCACGACGCCGACGACGCACCAGCGGACGGCTTTGCGGACGAGCGGGGATGCCCCGCGTGGCGGCACGACGGCGCGTGTGACGGACTGCGGATTGTAGGTCGCAACGGGCTGATTGCTTCGGTAGGCATCCCAGGGCGTGTTCTTCATGCTGGAAGGCAGCCCGTTGTCAGCCCCGAACTTCGGATTGTCTGGCACGGCGCGGCTCCCCTGCGGCCTACTGCCGGACGACATGATGGCGCGGCGGCGGCTGGTTGTGGTCAGCCGCAGAGCCGATAAAGGTAAACAGGCCGACGCCCACGCCGATAATCCATATGGCAGACAAAGAAGCGCACGCTATGCCCATCGTGCGCTGCATGAACTTTGGCGCATGACGGCGTCGCCAGCCTGCCCGCATCAAGCCAATCGCCCCCCACAGCGAGAGCGCGGCGGCAGGCAGATAGATAACCGCGACTTGCAGCATGACAGACGGATGCGGGACGGCTCTTTCGAGGATGGAGCCGAGCGGGATCATGATCATCGGCCCCGGAAAGGCCGCTGCGGCGAAGGCGATCAGGGGTCACTGCACGAAAGTGCGTTTTATGTACGCCAGACCTGAACGGATCTGGAACGTAGGTCAGGGTTGGGGCTGGAGCGCTTTGTAGAGGGCGGTCTTGCCGACCTTGATCCGCGCGGCTGCTTCCCGTGCCGTCAGTCCTCTTGCGATCAGTTCGCGTGCCCGCCGCAGCTTCTCCTCGGTAACGACTGGTTTGCGTCCGCCCCGTCGACCGCGTGCCTCGGCTGCCTTGAGCCCGGCGCGGGTGCGTTCGCGGATCAGGTCACGCTCGAACTGCCCGAGCGCTCCGAACACATGGAAGATCAATCGCCCGCCGGGCGTGGTGGTATCGATCTGCTCGGTCAGGCTGCGCAGGCCGATGCCGCGCCCGTCCAGGTCGCGGACCGTATCGATCAGGTGCGACATGGAGCGGCCGAGGCGGTCCAGTTTCCAGACCACCAGCACGTCACCGCTGCGCGCGTAGGCCAGCGCCTGCGCCAGCCCGGGGCGATCGGCCCTGGCGCCGGAGGCGCGGTCCTCGAACACCCGCTCGCATTCCGCGGCGCCGAGCGCGTCGCGCTGCAGGGCGAGGTCCTGGTCGGAGGTGGAAACCCGGGCGTAGCCGATCCGCGCCACACGACCCTCCGTGTCCGTTTTCCTGTCCGGTAATCATTCTGTCCGTCTTGGCGTCTCCGGTCCAGGGTTTCCGGACAGGCTGGCGTCGGCCATCAAAGGATCGATTCACGGACAGATCGGAGAGACGGATGGCACGGCGATGGCTGCTGAGCGCAGCGGCATGGGTGCGGCTGCTCGCACCGCCGGCCGACGAGCGGGACATGCTCCGCCACTACGTGCTCGGTCCCGACGACCTGGCGTTGGTCCGCGCCAGGCGCACCGATGCCACCCGGCTCGGCTTTGCCCTGCAACTGCTCTACCTGCGCCATCCCGGGCGCGTGCTCGGCGCCGGCGAGATGCCACCTGCACCGCTCGTCGCCTTCGTGGCCCGGCAGCTCGGGGTGCGCCGGACAGCCTTCGCCGCCTACGGACACCGCGATGCCACGCGGCGCCAGCACTTGTCCGAACTGATGCGTGCGCTCGACCTCCGGCGCTTCGGACACGCCGCGTTTGCGGACCTCGTCGCCCACCTGACGCCGGCGGCGCAGATCGATCCGCGCCCGGGGCGGCTGGTCACCTTGGCGCTCGACGAGCTGCGCCGGCACCGGATCCTGTTGCCGAGCCCGGCGGTGATTGAACGTGCCGTGCACTGGGCACGGAACCGCGCCGAGCGCGTCAGCCATGACGCCGTCACCGCGGCGCTGACGAACGAGCACCGACAGGCCCTCGACCAGTTGCTGCAGCCCAGGCCGGACGACAAGCTGACCGGCCTCGCCTGGCTGCGCGGCGCCCCGCAGTCGCCCGCCGCGCGGAACATCCTCGGTCTGATCGAACGCATCCGCACCCTGCGCCGCCTCGGGCTCGCCCGCGACCTGCGCTCCGCCGTGCCGGACGCCGTGTTCGAGCGGCTCGCCGACGAGGGCCTGCGTATGACGCCGCAGCACCTGAGCCAGCTCGCACCCGGCCGACGCCATGCCGTCCTTGCCGCCGCGGCGGTCCGGCTGGAGGAATACCTGACCGACGCGGCGCTCGGCATGGCCGACAAACTGATGGGCAGCCTGGCCCGCGGCGCTGAACGCCGCACGGAGGAAAAGGCGCTGCGTTCCCTGCGCGATCTGCACGCCCATCTGCGGGCGCTCGCCGAAGCAGGCCAAGCGGTCATCGTCGCCCGCAACGAGCGACGCGACCCGATCGCCGCCATCGAGCAGCGCATGGAGTGGTCCCGCTTCGTCCGCCACGTCGGCCAGGCCGAGGCGCTCGCCAGGCCCGAGGCAACCGACAGCAAGGCCGAGCTGCTGGGCAAATACGCCACCGTACGCAGCTTCGCGCCGGAGCTGCTGGAAACGTTCAGCTTCCAGGGCTGCCGCAGCACGGCCGGCCTGCTCAAGGCGGTCGAGTTGGTGCGCGACACTTGGCGCTCCGGCCGGCGCAGCCTGCCCGAGGATGCCCCGACCGGCTTCGTCCGCCGCTCCTGGCGCGCGTTCGTCATCCGGGGCGGCGTGCTTGACCGCCATGCCTACGAGCTGTGCGTCCTCTCCGAGTTGCGCGACCGGCTGCGCGCCGGCGATGTCTGGGTCGAGGGGAGCCGTCACTACCAGGCGTTCGACACCACGCTGATCCCTCAGGCCAGCTTCGAGCAACTGAAGGCCGAGGGACCACTGCCCGTCGCCGTCGCGCCCGCCTGCGCCGATCACCTCGCGGACCGCCGGCAGGTGCTGGAAGCCGAGCTGTCCACCGTCGCCGCCCTGGCCAGCGCCGGCACGCTGCCCGATGCCAGCCTGGACGGGGGTGAGCTGAAGATCTCGCCGCTGCGCGCCGCCACGCCGCCGGAAGCGGACGCGCTGCGCGAGGCTGCCTACGATCTGCTGCCGCGGGTGCGCATCACCGACCTGCTGATCGAGGTCGATGCCTGGACCGGCTTCGCGGGCTGCTTCACTCACCAGCGCAGCGGCCGACCGGCAGACGACCGCACCGCGCTGCTCGCCACCATCCTCGCCGACGGTATCAATCTCGGCCTGACCCGCATGGCCGAAACCTGCCGGGGCGTGACGCTGCGCCAACTCGCCTGGGTGCACGACTGGCATGTTCGCGAGGAGGGCTACGCGGCCGCGCTGGCGCGGCTGATCGAGGCGCATCGGGCCCTGCCGCTCGCCCGGCTCTGGGGCGACGGTACCACCTCGTCCTCGGATGGACAGTATTTCCGCGCCGGCAGCCAGGGCGGCGGCCTCGGCGACATCAACGCCCGCCATGGCAACGAGCCCGGCGTCGCGTTCTACACGCACGTCTCCGACCAGTTCGGGCCGTTCCACACCAAGGTCATCGCCGCCGCCGCCTCCGAGGCGCCGCACGTGCTCGACGGGCTGCTCTACCACCAGACCGGCCTGCAGCCCATCGAGCACTACACCGACACCGGCGGCGCCACCGACCATGTGTTCGGCCTCTGCGCCCTGCTCGGCTTCCGCTTTGCGCCCAGGCTGCGCGACATCAAGGACCGGCGCCTCTACCTGCTGCCAGGGATGATAGTGGATCCCACGATCGAACCCTTGGTCGGCGGCACCATCGACACCGGTCATGTCGCCGCGCACTGGGACGAATTGCTCCGCCTCGCCGTCTCGATCCGTGCCGGCACGATCACCGCCTCGGCCATGCTGCGGCGCCTTGCCGCCTACCCGCGGCAGAACGGGCTCGCGGTCGCGCTGCGCGAAGTCGGCCGGCTGGAACGCACGCTGTTCACCCTCGAATGGATCAGGAACGGCGAATTGCGCCGCCGCGCCCATGCCGGACTAAACAAGGGAGAGGCGCGCAATGCTCTTGCCCGCGCGCTGTTCTTCAACCGCCTCGGTGAACTGCGCGACCGGCGGTTCGAGAACCAGGCCTATCGTGCCTCCGGCCTCAACCTGCTCGTCGCCGCCATCATCTTCTGGAACACGCGCTATCTCGCCGCGGCACTGGACAGCCTCGGACATCGTGCCCCGCCGGAGCTGAGGAAGCATGTCGCCCCGCTCGGCTGGGAGCACATCAGCCTGACCGGCGACTATGTCTGGAACGAGCGCGCCCAGCCTGCCGATCAACTGCGGCCGCTGCGTCGTCGCGCCTCACTCCTGGCAGCCTGAGTTCGCCATCCGTTCAGGTCCAGCGTACGTGGAACGCACTTTCGTGCAGTGACCCCAGGAGGCCAACGAACCCTGGGGACCGCTGCAGATGCGGTTGAAGGTCGCCTACAGCGCCTTCGTCCGGCAGTTCGGGCCGATCAACCTGACCAGCATCAGCACCCGCACCGACGAGGAAACGGGCGAGGTGACGGAGACGGTGCGCCGCCCCAACCTGCAACCGTTCCTGGACGACCCGGATTGCTGGCTGGTCGCCACGATCGAGGAGTACGACGTCGAGAGCGGCACGGCCCGGCAGGGTGCCGTGTTCTCGCAGCGCGTCATCCACCCGCCGGTCGAGCCGGTGATCACCTCGGCGGCCGATGCGCTCGCGGTGACGCTGCATGAGGTCGGACACGTGGACATCGCCCGCGTGGCCGAGCTGATCGGCCGGTCCCGCGAGGAGACGCTGGCGGAACTGGGCGACGCGGTGTTCCGCAACCCGTCGCTCGGCATCGGCGGCACGGAGGTCTGGGAGACGGCGGACGCCTACCTGTCCGGCCCGGTTCGTACCGAGCTGGCGGCAGCGCAGGCCGCAGCGGCCCTGGACCCCGGCTATGCCCGCAACGTGGCCGCCCTGCAGGCGGTCCAGCCCGAGGACCTGCGTCCCTCCGAGATCACCGCGCGGCTTGGAGCGCCGTGGATCCCGGCCGAGGCAGTGGAGCAGTTCGCGGCCGAGGTGATCGGCATCCCGACCCGGGTGCGCCACACTGTCGAGGTGGCCGCGTGGTCGGTCGACATCCACGCCTTCAACGGGCAGGCCGCTGCGACCTCGGAATGGGGCACCGCGCGCCGGCATGCCGGCTATCTGCTGCACGACGCGCTCAACGCCGTCATCCCGCAGATCTACGACATCTGGAAGGACGAGCACGGCACCGAACATCGCGAGCTGAACGCCGCCGAGACCGAAGCGGCCAAGGAGAAACTCGCCAAGCTCAAGCAGGCCTTCGAGCGCTGGATCTGGACCGATGTCGCGCGTACCGAGCGGCTGGCGCGCATCTACAACGACCGCTTCAACAACCTCGTGCCGCGGCGGTTCGACGGGCGTCACCTGCGCCTGCCGGGTGCCTCCAGCGTCGTCGCGCTGCGCGACCACCAGAAGCGGGTGATCTGGCGCGTCATCAGCGCCGGCGCCACCTACATCGCGCATGCCGTCGGCGCCGGCAAGACGTTCTCCATGGCCGCGGCGATTATGGAGCAGCGCCGGCTCGGGCTGGTGACCAAGGCGATGATGACGGTGCCGGGGCATTGCCTCGCGCAGGCGTCCCGGGAGTTCCTGCTGCTCTATCCGAATGCCCGCATCCTGGTCGCCGACGAGAGCAATTTCGTCAAGGAGAAGCGCCAGC
>JAJZVE010001072.1 GCA_021845835.1 Pseudomonadota bacterium
CGCCGCCGCCGAGACGAAGCGGCGCGGCCACAGGCGCCGCAGCGCCAGCGTGGTGCCGACATGGCTCTGCGTGTCGATCAGCACGTCGAGTCGCGGCGCTCCGACCGCCGCGCGCAGCCCGGCGCCGACGCCGCCCTGCTCGATCACGCGGTCGAGCAGGCCCGGCATCAGCGGCGCCAGCGCGCCGGCATAGGCGCTGCGCCCGCGCCCGGCGATCCAGATCAGTTCCGCCTCCGGCCAGGCGTGGCGCAGCGCGCGCACGAAGGGCAGCTTGATCAGCGCGTCGCCGACCAGGTCGAGATCGACATAGGCAGCGACGCGCCGCCGCGGTGGCGGGGCACCGTCCTGCCTGCTAGAGCCGCCCGCCATGACCGCCGATCCTTCCTCCGCCGCCACATCGCCGCTGCTGTTCCGCCTCTGGCGCGAACACATACGCGGCCAGCGCGGCCGGCTGGCCGTGATCCTGCTGCTGACCGCCGCCACCGCCGGGACGCAGGCGCTGTATCCGGTGGTGATCGACCGCGCCATCGAGATGTTCGAGCATCACGACGCGCGCATCCTTTATCAGGTGCCGGTGCTGGTGGTCATCGTCACCGCCTTCAAGGCGGTCACGCAATACGGCCAGAGCGTGATGATCCAGCGCAGCGTGCTCGATGTCACGCGCGAGTTGCAGAGCCGCATGTTCCGCCACCTGGCGCGCGCCGACCTCGCCCGCGTGGAGCGCGAGCCGGCGGCGGCGCTGGCCGCCCGCTTCACCACCGACACGGCGACGGTGCGCGACGCGCTCAGCCGGGCGGTGAACGGGGCGGGCGACGCGGTGAAGATCGTCGGGCTGATCGGCTCGATGCTGTACCTGGACTGGGTGCTGTTCCTGGTCGCCGCCGCGCTCTATCCGATTGCGGCGCTGCCGATCCAGCGCATCGGCCGCCGCCTGCGCCGCGCCTCCGGCGGCATGCAGGCGCGCATGGGCGAGACCGCCTCCCTGCTCACCGAGAGCTTCATGCAGGCGCGCACCGTGCGCGCCTACGGGCTGGAGGAGGTGGAGACGCGGCGGGCGGAGGCGGCGTTCACCAGCCTCTATCGCGAGCTGATGCGCATCGTGCGCAGCCGCAGCCGCATCGACCCGCTGCTGGAGGTGCTGGGCGGGCTCGCGGTTGCCGCCGTGCTGGGCTTCGCCGGCTGGCGCGCGGCGCGGGGGGCGAGCACGCTCGGCAACTTCACCGGCTTCGTCACCGCCCTGCTGCTCGCCGCCCAGCCGCTGCGGGCGCTGGGCAGCCTGAACGCGGCGGTGCAGGAGGGGATGGCGGGACTGGTCCGCATCTTCGCCGTGATCGACGAGCCGCCGCGCATCCTCGACCGGCCGGGCGCGGCGCGGCTGCCGGCGGGGCGGGGGCGGGTGGTGTTCGATGCGGTGCGGTTCCGCTACCCGGACGGGCGGGTGGGACTGGACGAGCTGTCCTTCGTCGCCGAGCCCGGCATGACGCTGGCGCTGGTCGGGCCGTCGGGGGCGGGAAAATCGACCGCGCTCGCGCTGATCCCGCGCCTGCAGGACGTGACCGGCGGGGCGGTGCTGGTGGACGGCGCCGATGTGCGGAGCGTGGCGCTGGCCAGCCTGCGCGACGCCATCGCCTATGTCGGGCAGGACGCGCTGCTGTTCGACGACACGATCGCCGCCAACATCGCGCTCGGCCGGCCGGGCGCCAGCGCGGCCGAGATCGAGGCCGCCGCCCGCGCCGCCGCCGCCGCCGATTTCATCGCCGCGTTGCCGGAGGGGTTCGCGACCATGGTCGGCCCGGGCGGGCAACGCCTCTCCGGCGGGCAGCGGCAGCGCGTGGTGCTGGCGCGCGCCCTGCTGCGCGACCCGCGCATCCTGTTGCTGGACGAGGCGACCAGCGCGCTGGACGCCGAGAGCGAGGCGGCGGTGCAGGAGGCGCTGGCCCGGCTGCGCCAGGGGCGCACGACGATCGTGGTGGCGCACCGGCTGTCCACCGTGCGCGACGCCGACCTGGTGGTGGCGCTGGCTGACGGGCGGGCGGTGGAGCAGGGCAGTCACGGCGAACTGATGACGGTCAGCGGGCTTTATGCAAGGCTGGTCAGAACACAGTCGCTGGCCTAATTGCACTCGGCCGTGTCGGGACCATTTCAACGGTCCATTCCCGGGGCCAAGGGGTCCGAATGCCGTACGACGAGCCTGACGCCGCCGCGCTGCGGCCGGAAACCATGAATGACGCCCCGCGCGACCGGATGCCGGCGCGTGCCGAGGAACAGCGGCCGGCGCCGCCGCGCGAGGCCACCGCCCAACCCCCGGCGCCGCCGCAGCAGCCGGCGCCAGCGCAGAAGCCGCGCGGCCGACGCGGGCTGCTGCTGGCGGTGCTGGCGGTGGCCGTGGTGGCGGTGATCATCGGCGGCGGCTGGTACTGGTATTCGACACGAAACGAAATCACCACCGACGACGCCTATACCGATGGCGACGTGGTGACGGTCGCGCCGCAGGTGAGCGGCCAGGTGATCGAGCGCGACGTGACCGACAACCAGCACGTCATGCCCGGCCAGGTCCTG
>JAJZVE010000033.1 GCA_021845835.1 Pseudomonadota bacterium
CGCGATCTCGCCCGCTTCGGCGGCGCCGAGCGCCAGCAGCCGCGCGGTCAGCTCGGCGATGCGCGCCGGCGGCGCCGCATCCGGGTCGCCGAAGCGGTGCCGCGTGCCGTCGGCCAGGATGGCGTCGATGGCGCGCACGTTGTCCGCCATCAGGCCGTAGCGGATGGACCTGGCGCCGCAGGAATTGTTGCCGACCATGCCGCCGATGGTGCAGCGCGCATGCGTCGAGGGATCGACCGGGAAGAACAGCCCGTACGGCCGCAGCGCCGCATTCAGTTGCGCCAGCACCACCCCCGGCGCGACCGTCGCGGTGCGGCGGTCCGGGTCGATCGCGATCACGTTGCGCAGATGCTTGCTGAAATCCAGCACCAGCGCGCGGTTCACGGTCTGCCCGCACTGGCTGGTGCCGCCGCCGCGCGCCAGCACCGGCACGCCATGCGCGCGCGCGACCGCCAGCGTGGCGGCCACGTCGTCGACGCTGCGCGGCACCACCACGCCGAGCGGCATGACCTGGTAGATCGAGGCGTCGGTCGCGTAGCGTCCGCGATCGGCGGCAGAGAACAGCAGCTCCGCCGCCGTCTCGCGCCGCAGCCGCGCGGCGACCGCGGCCATGTCGGGGGCCATGTCGGGCGCCAGGTCGGGGGCCATGTCGGGGTCGGTCATGCGCCGAGGATAGCGCGGGGGGCGCCGCTGCCCCATATGCCGCGGATCGCCATTCCACGGAGCCTGTGATGATCGAAGTCTGGAGCTGGCCAACCCCGAACGGGCACAAGGTGCATATCGCGATGGAGGAACTGGGGCTGCCCTACACGCTCGTCCCGGTGAACATCGGCGCCGGCGAGCAGTTCAATCCCGCGTTCCTGGCGATCACGCCGAACCACCGCATCCCGGCGATCGTCGATCCCGAGGGGCCGGGCGGCAAGCCGCTGCGGCTGTTCGAATCGGGCGCGATCCTGATCTATCTGGCGGAAAAGACCGGCAGGCTGATGCCGCGCGACGCGGCGGCGCGCTATACCTGCCTGCAATGGCTGATGTTCCAGATGGGCGGCATCGGCCCGATGTTCGGCCAGTACGGGCATTTCCACAATTACGCGCCGGAGAAGATCCCGTACGCGATGAACCGCTATGCCAACGAGGTGCGGCGGCTGCACGGCGTGCTGGAGAAGCGGCTGCAGGAAGCGCCGTTTCTGGCCGGCGAGGAATACTCGATCGCCGACATCGCCACCTTCCCCTGGCTGCGCTTCCCGGAACGGCGCGGCATCGATTTTGCCGAATTCCCGGCCGTGAAGCGCTGGTTCGAGGCGGTCGATGCGCGGCCGGCGGTGCAGCGGGGCGTCGCCGTGCTGGCGGAAAATCAGCGCCGGGGCACCATGACCGACGCCGAGCGCGAGGTGCTGTTCGGCAAGACGCAGTTCACGCAGCGATAGGGACGACGGTGCATGCCCCTCTCGCGCTGTGCGCGAGAGGGTTTTCCGGGACTCAGGCCGGGCGGTAGCGCCAGACCGAGGCGGGCGGAAAATTCAGCGGCGTCCATGCCTCGCGCCGCGCCGCCAGGCTGTGCCTGCGCCACGGCAGCGGCGAGGTGGCGCAGTAGCTGTAATGCAGGAAGCCGCGGCCGGGCGCCACCGCCGCGATCGCGTCGATGAAGCGGCGCTGCTCGGCCACCGGCAGCAGCACCAGCGGGATGCCGCAGATCACCGTGCCGACGCGGCCATGCCACGGCGCGGGCAGCAGCGCCGGCAGGCGCCGCGCGTCGCCCTCGATCACGTTCACCCCCGGCAGCATCCGGCGCAGATGCGCCGCCATCGCGGGCACAATCTCCACCACGAACAGCCGTTCGGGCGGCAGGCCGGAGCGCAGCAGCGCGCGCGAGATCACGCCGGTGCCGGCACCGAGTTCCAGCACCACCTCGCCCGGCGCGCAGCGCGTCGCCGCCACCAGACGGCGGCACAGCGCCGCCGACGAGGGCACCACCGATCCCATCTGCAGCGGGTTGGCGAGCCAGCGGCGGAAGAACATCCAGGGATTGGCCACCGGCGGCGCCGGTCCCGCGGCATCGACGGTATCGGCTTTCATCGCCTGGGTCATGCAGCTCCCACCTTCATCCCCGATCCCGGTCGCGGGCGCGCACGCCGGCGCAGCCCATCGGCCGCGGCCGGCCGGGGCGCGGAACCGTATTGCCGCGTGCCGCTACTTGATCTTGGCTTCGCGGAAAACGACGTGCTTGCGCGCCACCGGATCGTATTTCCTGAACTCCAGCTTCCCGGTCTGGGCGCGGGCGTTCTTCTTGGTGACGTAGAAATAGCCCGTGTCGGCGGACGACACGAGCTTGATCTGGACGGTGTTGGTCTTGGCCATGTCGGGTACCTCTTGGGCGCGCTTCAAGCAGAGCGGCGGCACGTCCGTCAAGCCTGGATTGCATTGAAGCCGCCTCTGCCTGGCCCTACAGTCAGCGTGACCCGCGGCGCTCCCGCGGCGGGATGGAGCAGCCGATGGGACGCGCGTTCAGCCATATCGCCCGGCGCTGCGAGCGCGCCGTGCTGACCGCCTATCGCGACCTGCGCGCCCACGGCAGCGATGACGTAAGCGCGTTCCAGGCCTGCACCACCCTCTACCGCATCCACCACCCGGAGGCGTCGCTAAGCGAGGCACGGCGGCTGGTGGCGGAATGGATCGACCACCACGTCGTGCGCAGCGACTCCGGCCCCACCCCCGGCTGCAACTGCGACTGAGCGCCGCGGCGCCTACGGCGCATCGAGGAAATTCGACGCCGCCGAGGCGCGGCCGAGCAGCGCACACACCGCCGGATCCTCGGCCGCGCCTTCCGCCACCAGCGAGTCCATCGGCATGAAATACTCGTGCGCCTGCGGCACCCGCCCGGCGGCGAAGCTGCGATAGTGGCGCGACTTCAGCGCATACAGCACCCGCACGTCGCGCACCGGCAGCGCCAGCCCCTGCAGCGGCGGCTCGCGCAGGATGCCGGTGGCGCGCCAGCGCGGCGTCGGATCGCTGGTCGAGGTCGGCGCCAGCAGCCACAGCATCGGGCAGACCGCGAGCAGCGCGCTGGTGCTCGGCGCGAAGCGGGAACGCTTGTCGAGCAGGTTGGACAGCGACGCACAGGCCTCGATGGCGAAGATGTCCACGAACGGCTCCGCCGGCGTGCCGCCGAAGTGCAGCCACAGCCCGTCCGGCAGCGTGCGCAGCGTGCGGCTGCCCGGCAGCTTGAGGAACGGATGACACACGCCGACCACCTCGGCCGGCCGGCCGCGCAGCCACCGCGTCCGCTCTCCGCGCGCGAGGCCGGGCGGACGCTGCGGCCATTCGCGCAGGCGCGCGCGCACAAGAGCGTCAAGAGAACGGAAGTCCTTCATAGTTTCTCGCCCCTTTCCATAGGCCAACATGCCTGTTCACAAACACATGCTAACCCGCGAATCTGAATGGAAAAAGGCTCTGGAGCCCCGCTCGCCGCTGCCGGCCACGGTAAGAATTCGCCAAACCGTCGTCATTACGGAATCGGCCTGGCGTCCTAACATCGTTATATTCTGTTTCTAACGTGTAGCCTGTCGTCAATTTATGTCGATGCCGATTCAAAACAGCGAATCGATTGAGTCAGTTACGGATTATTCATCATACGCCATGTCAACCACCCGCGACGGCCGGATCGTGCTTCTTGGCACCGCTTTCTGTTTCGATCCTACAAAGATGTTAATGTTCGCGGCGGGCTGCAACGGACGGATACAAAAAAGGCGGCCCCGCGCGGGGCCGCCCCATGTCGCCGGATTGGTATCCGCGATCAGTCGCGCGCGGCGAGCGGACGGTAGTCGCGCTGCGGCGCGCCGGTGTAGATCTGGCGCGGCCGGCCGATGCGCTGCGACGGGTCCTCGATCATTTCCAGCCACTGGCTGATCCAACCCGTCGTGCGCGCCACGGCGAACAGCGCGGTGAACATGCTGGTCGGGAAGCCCATCGCCTTGAGGATGATGCCCGAATAGAAATCCACGTTCGGATAGAGCTTGCGGCTGACGAAATAATCATCGTGCAGCGCCACCCGCTCCAGCTCCACCGCCAGGTCGAGCAGCGGGTCATCCTTGATGCCGAGTTCTTGCAAAACGGCGTGGCAGGTCTGCTGCATGATCTTCGCCCGCGGGTCGTAGTTCTTGTACACCCGATGGCCGAACCCCATCAGCCGGACGTTGCTGTTCTTGTCCTTGACCTTGGAAATGAATTCGGGGATGTGCCGGGCATGGCCGATCTCGGCCAGCATCTTCAGCACCGCCTCGTTGGCGCCGCCATGCGCCGGTCCCCACAGGCTCGCGATGCCGGCGGCGATGCAGGCGAACGGGTTGGCCCCGGTCGATCCGGCCAGCCGCACCGTGCTGGTGGAGGCGTTCTGCTCGTGGTCGGCGTGCAGGATCAGGATCAGGTCCAGCGCCCGCGCCAGCACCGGATTGACGATGTACTCCTCCGCCGGCACCGCGTGCATCATGTAGAGCAGGTTCTCGGCATAGCCGAGGCCGTTGCGCGGATACACGAAGGGCTGGCCGATGGCGTATTTGTACGCCCAGGCGGCGATCGTCGGCACTTTCGCGATCAGGCGGAAGGCACTGATCTTGCGGTGTTCCGGATCGTTGATGTCGAGGCTGTCGTGATAGAAGGCCGACATCGCGCCGACCACGCCGCAGAGCACCGCCATTGGATGAGCGTCGCGGCGGAAGCCGTTGAAAAAACTTCTGATCTGCTCGTGAAGCATGGTGTGGCGCATGACGCCGCGGTCGAACGTTTCCTTCTGCGCGGCGTTCGGCAGTTCGCCGTTCAGCAGCAGATAGGCGACTTCGAGGAAGGTTGATCGCTCGGCGAGCTGCTCGATCGGATAGCCGCGGTACAGCAGTACTCCGGCATCGCCGTCGATATAGGTGATCCGGCTCTCGCAGGCGGCGGTGCCGCCATAGCCTGGGTCGAAGGTGAAGATGCCCAGATCGGCATAGAGCTTGCGGATGTCGGCGACCGAGGGACCGAGCGTGCCGCCGCGCAACGGCAGGGTTACGGTCTGATTGGTGCCGTCCAGGCTCACCGTGATCGTGCCGGAGCCGGTGTAAGACGTGCCGTTCATATGAATGTCCCTGTCAGCCGCTGCCATGCCTGGCATTGCGGCAGTGCAGAAAATTACGGCCGCAGTTGAGCGGGCGCAACCTTCGCTGCTGCAGCAAGACCCGGCGACGCATGCGCGGTCAGAATGCCGAGGCGGTCCACAGGCCGCGCCGCGCCTCGCGCGCCGCCGCCTCGGCCGGTGCCAGCTCCGGGCTGCCGCGTTCGGCACGCGCCCAACCGCCGGCAATCACCGCGCGGTTCAGCTCGGTGCCCCCGGCCGTGCAGGTCGCCTGCGGCAGGCCGGCGGCGTCGCGGCCCGCCAGCCGGCACTCCACCGCCTGCTCGCGCAGCAGCCCGGCCAGCCCCTGCGCCGCCGCGCCGCCGCAGTCGAAGCTGCGGCCGTCCGGGTCGCGGCAGCGCCGCCCGCGCGGCGGTGCGGCCACGCCGCGCAGATGCACCACGCCCTGCCCCAGCCGCAACGTGTCGCCGTCCACCACCGCCACATCGGCCGCCGCCGCGCGCAGCATGCCGCCGGCAGGCACCCGGCCGAACGGCGTCCCCGGCAGCGACAGCAGCATGACCCCGCTCAGCAGCACCGCCGCCGCCGCCCCGGCGGCAAGCGTCGGCCGCAGACCGACCGCGTGGCGCGGCGGCGCGAGCGGGCCGGCATGGAAAATGCGCCGCTTGCGATTGATCGGCACACGCTGCCTCCTGCGTGCGGGAGCGCCAGCCGTAGCGCGGCGCCACCGGTTGCGCAACCGCGGATCACCACGGCATGACGGGGCCGAAGCTGCGCGGCCGGCCGTGCGACCGCGCCTCGGCGGTGCGCTCCCATTCCTGCACCGGCATGAAACGCGGCGCCAGGAACTGGTAGGTGCGGCCGAGCCGTGCCCAGGCGGCATCGTCCAGCAGCGGCGCCGCCGTCTGCCACTCCGCCAGGATCGGCTCGAACGCCCGGCGCGAGCGGTGCAGCCAGTCGCGATGGCCACGGATGAAGGCGCGCTGCGCGTCGATGTTGCGCAGCGCGCCGAGCACCTCGCTGGTCTGTGCGTCGATGTCGGCAAAGCGGGCGGCCAGCTGGTCGCGCGCGATACCGGCCAGCCGCCGCACCTGCGTCAGCGTCACCTGGCGTTCCGTATCGCCCCGCCAGTCGATCCCGAGGCTGCGCAGGCAGCCGCACATTTCCTGCACGCGCAGCAGCAGCGTCTCGCGCAGCGCCTCGATATAGGCGAGTTCGTCGGCGACCTGCTCGACCAGGTCGAGCACCTCCTGTCGGCCGGACAGGCCGAGCGCCGCGGCGGCGCGGTCGAAAACGGCCTAGACGGCGGCGCGCAGGGCGCTGTCCTGCTCCAGCCGCTCCGCCGCCGCCTCGGCATCGAAGGCGGCGAGCAGGTGCTGGCGCAGCCGCGCTTCGGCGACCGCGCGATACCGCGGCTCGGGCGTCCAGCTCGCCTCGCCGCTCAGCACTTCCGGCGGCAACGGATCGCCGATGCGCAGCCCGGCCACATAGTCGAGCGAGCGCGCGATCAGGGCCAGCGTGCAGCCGTCCGGGCTGGCGTCGGCGATGGCGAATTCGCGCTGCACCGCGCGCAACGGCAGCACCGCCAGCCGCTCGCCCAGCGGAATCACCATCGCCGGCGTGCCATCCGCTTCGGCGCGCCGGAACACGGCCGGACCGAAGCGCGTGAACACGGGATTGCTCAGCTCGCAGCGTCCGGAAGCGGGACCGGACGCAGCCTGTGCGCTTGCTTCGTCCTGCATGATGAGATGTGTATCGCAAAACGGTAAACGTCTGGAAAACGGCATGCCTGTCTCACGTCATGCGGACGGTTAACCAGCCTCTCAGAATTCCCGTCGAATCCTGGACGGGTTCCAGCGACCGGGATTCGTGTCATGCCGTCAGACGCCGCCACCCGCGACCACGCGCCCGCCCGCTACCGGCTGCAGCCGCACCAGCGCGACGCCGCCACCGAACGGCGCCGGCTGGAGCGCGATCTGGCGCTGGCGGTGCAGCAGGGCCGTCTGCTGTTGCATTACCAGCCCCGCATCGTACTGGCGTCCGGCCAGACGCGCGCGGCGGAGGCGCTGGTCCGCTGGCCGCACCGCACCCGCGGCCTGGTGTCGCCCACCCTGTTCATCCCGCTCGCCGAGCAGAGCAGCCTCATCCTGTCCATCGGCGGCTGGGTGCTGCGGGCCGCCTGCCGGCAGGCGCGGCAGTGGCAGCGGCCGTGGTGCGTTTCGGTCAACGTCGCGGCGCGCCAGATCACCAGCGGCGCGCTGCTCGGCCAGGTGGCGGCGGCGCTGGAGGAAAGCGGGCTGCCGCCGGAGCGGCTGGAGCTGGAACTTACCGAATCGGAGCTGATCGACGTGGACGCCGAGACGCTGCTGGCGCTGTCGGCGGTGCGCGACCTCGGCGTCGGCCTGGCGCTCGACGATTTCGGCTCCGGCCATGCCAGCCTCGCGGTGCTGCGGCGGCTGCCGCTGACGGTGATGAAGCTGGACCGCTCGCTGCTGCGCGACGTCCCGGAACACCCGGAGGACACGGCGGTGCTGCGCGCGGTGATCGCGCTCGGCCATGCGCTCGGGTTGAGCGTGGTGGCGGAGGGGATCGAGCGCGAGCCGCAGCGCGCCTTCCTGTCCGGCTGCGGCTGCGACGAGGGCCAGGGCTACCTGTTCAGCCAGCCGCTGCCGCCGGAGCAGTTGGCGGCGCAGATGGCGAAATGAAGGTCAGCCGTACCGTTCCTCCGCCCACGGGTCGGCGTTGTTGTGGTAGCCGCGGGTCTCCCAGAAGCCGGGCCGGTCGCTGGTCGCCAGTTCGATGCGCCGCACCCATTTCGCCGATTTCCACAGATAGAGGCGCGGGATCAGCACACGCACCGGCCCGCCGTGCTGGCGCGGGATCGGCGCGCCGTTCCACGAATGCACCAGGAACACGTCCGGCTGGTCGAACTGGTCCAGCCGCACATTGGTCGTGTAGCCGTCATGGGCGTGGAAGATGACGTGCCGCGCCGCGGGCGTCGGCTGCGCCCGCTGCAGCAGCGCGCGCGCCGCCACGCCCTGCCAGGCGTTGTCGTAGCGCGTCCATTGCGTGACGCAGTGCATGTCGGAGACGCTGTCCGTCTGCGGCAGCGCCATGAAGTCGGCGAGCGTCAGGCGCAGCGGGTGCGCCACCGCGCCGTCCACGTCGAGGCGGAACGTGTCCGCCGTCACGTCCGGCTGGATGCCGAGGTCCAGCACCGGCCAGTCCGACACCGCGCGCTGGCCGGGCGGCAGGCGCACGGTCGCCGGATCGGCGGTGGTGCCGGTGAGCAGCCGCCCCTCGCGCGCCCAGTCCTGCTTGCGCGCGATCAGCTTGTCGCGCGGCTTGGCGGTCGTGTCGTCGGTCATGTGCCTCGCTCCTGGCCGGACGCGGCCGAGGCTAGTGCAAGGCGCGCCGGCTTGCCAAACCCCCGGTCGCCGCGTATCGGTCCCGCACACGCATACGGGGATGGGGTCCCCCAAAACCGCCCGCGAGGGCTGATGACTCCTGCTGCGCAGCCAAGGTGCGCAGCGGGTGGTTCGTGCCCTGCTACCGCACTGCCCCCGCCGCACGACAGATGAAGGTGGAGGCAGAATGGCGGACACGCTCTGGATAGCCCTCGGCGGCGCGCTCGGCAGCGTCGCACGGTACTGGCTCGCCGTGTGGGCGGTGCCGATCAGCCGCTCGCTGCCCTGGGGCACCATCCTCATCAACGTCGCCGGCTCGTTCGCGATCGCCCTGTTCGGCACCCTCACCGCCGAGAGCGGGCGCTATCCCCTGCCGGGTACTGCGCGGCTGTTCTTCATGGTCGGCGTGTGCGGCGGCTTCACCACCTTCTCCTCGTTCAGCCTGCAGACGCTCGATCTGCTGCGCGGCGGCGCGCCGGGACGGGCGCTCGCCAATATCACGCTGTCGGTCATGCTCTGCCTCGCCGCGGCGACATTGGGCTATGTTGCGGCGACACAGGTCCACGCCGGCGACCGGCCGGTCGCGCAGGCGGCGCCGGAGGAACCGGCGGCGTGAACGGAGCGGCGGGCATGAGCGGCACCATTCTGGCGATCCTGGTGACGATGGCGGGCACGGAGTGGTGCCTCGATGCCGCCCGCCAGGCCGCCGCCGCGCTGCCCGGGGCGCGGCTGCTGGCGCTGCATGTGCGGCTCGATCCCGACAGTACCATCATCCCGAGCGAGGAAATCCTCACGCCCCGGCAGCGCCGCGCGCTGGCGCTGCAGGCGGAGAGCGAGGCGGCGGCGCTGCATGCCGCGTTCGCCGACTGGCGCGCACAGCAGCAGCCGGAGCCGCCGGCCGAATGGCGCGAGGTGACCGGCACCGTCACCGACCAGGTGACGCGGCTCGGCAGCACAGCGGCGCTGATCGTGATGGCCGCACCCGCCCCGCACGCACGCGGCCGCGCGCTGGAGGCGCTGCACGCCGCGCTGTTCGGGACGCACCGGCTGCTGCTGCTGGTGCCGCAGCACGGTCCGGCCCGCCCGCCGCGCCGCATCGCCATCGGCTGGAAGGACAGCGCGGTGTGCCGCGCCGCGATCGCAGAGGCCGCCCCCTGGCTGCGGCAGGCCGACGCGGTGGACGTGCTGCACGCCGTCGCCCGCGACCCCGCCGAGCTTGAGGCAGCTTCGCGGCTGCTGCGCGAACTCGGCGTCGCGGCAACCCTGCACGCGCTGCCGCGCGGCGACGCCCCGGTCGGCGCGCAACTGCTCGCCGAGGCGGCGGCACGCCATGCCGACTGGCTGCTGATCGGCGCCTATCGCCGCCCGCAGGCGGTGGAATGGCTGCTCGGCGGCGTCACCCGCACAGTGCTGCGGGAAGCGCGTCTGCCGGTGCTGATGCTGCACTGACCGGCCTGAATAACCGGCAGGTCAGCCCCGCTCGCGCAGCAGCCGCGCCTTGTCGCGCTGCCAGTCGCGCGCCGCGATGGCGTGCCGCTTGTCAGCCTTGTTGCGGCCTTCGGCGAGGCCCAGCAGCACTTTCGCCCGCCCGCGCTCGTTGAAATGGATATCCAGCGGCACCAGCGTCTGCCCGGCACGCGCGACCGCGCCGAGCAGGTGGCTGATCTGCTTGTGCCTGAGCAGCAGCTTGCGCGGCGCGCGCGGTTCGAAGCGCGACAGCACGCCGCCCTGCCATTCGGGAATATAGCAGTTGAACAGATACATCTCGCCGTCGCGCTCGCCGGCCCAGGCTTCGGTCAGCGTGGCGCGGCCGGCGCGCAGGCTTTTCACCTCCGGGCCTTTCAGCACGATGCCGGCCTCGATCGTCTCCTTGATCGTGTAGTCGTACCGCGCCTTGCGGTTCTGCGATGCGATGCCGTGCGAGATCAGGCCGGATTTGCGGCGTTCCGCCATCTGCTGCGTCGTTTCAGTTCAGCACGCCCGTTTCGACCAGCGCCGCCCGCACGCGCGCCCTGGTCGCCTCGCTGCACGGCGCCAGCGGCAGGCGGCAGGCCGCGCTGGTGTGGCCGAGCAGCGACGCCGCATACTTCACCGGGCCGGGGCTGGTTTCCGCGAACATCGCGTCATGCAGCGGCAGCAGCCGGCGCTGGATGCGCATCGCCTCGGCCAGCCGGCCGTCCTGCCAGGCGCGGTGCATGGCGCTGCACAGGCGCGGCGCCACGTTGCCGGTGACGCTGATGCAGCCGACGCCGCCGGCGGCCAGGAAGGCGAGCGCGGTGTGGTCCTCGCCGGAGAGCTGGCAGAACGCCTCGCCGCAGGCGCGCGCGGTGTGCAGCGGGCGGGCGAGGTTGGCGGTCGCGTCCTTGACGCCGACGATGTTGCGGTGCTTCGCCAGCCGCGCCATCGTCTCGACGCTCATGTCGACCACGCTGCGGCCGGGGATGTTATAGATCATGATCGGGATGTCGGCGGCGTCGGCGATCGCGGTGTAATGCAGGAACAGGCCCTCCTGCGTCGGCTTGTTGTAGTAGGGCGTGACCACCAGCGCCGCATCGGCGCCGGCGTGCCTGGCGTGACGCGCGAGGTCGATCGCCTCGGCAGTGCTGTTCGACCCCGCCCCCGCGATCACCGGCACGCGCCCGCGCGCCACCGCGACGGTGATCTCGACCACGCGCTTGTGCTCCGCGTGCGACAGCGTCGGGCTTTCGCCGGTGGTGCCGACCGGCACCAGTCCGTGCGTGCCTTCCGCGATCTGCCATTCGACGAAGCGGGCGAGCGCGTCCTCGTCCAGCGCGCCGTCGTCGCGCATCGGGGTGATCAGGGCAACCAGGGAACCTTGGAACATCGCCTGCGCCTCACTGGCGGACCGAGGCGGGAAGGATTAGGCGGGCGGGGGATGCACCGCAAGGCCGCGCCGGAGTAGAAGACCGCATGAGCCGCGTATCGTTCTGGCGCCCGCAAGTGGCAAAATGCTGGGTCGCGCTGGCCGCCCTGCTGCTCGTTCGCCCGGCGCAGGCGAGCGACGTGATGGCCGATATCCGCGCCGACCGCTGGGACGAAGCCGCCGCCGCCGCCGCCGCCGATCCCGACCCGGTCGCAGCCAAGCTGGTGACGTTCTACCGCCTGCTCGCCCCCGGCCAGGCCGGGGCGGCGGAGATCGACCGTTTCCGCGCCGACAGCCCGGACTGGCCGTTCGAGTTCACGCTCACCCGCCGCCGCGACGAGGCGCTGGCGAAGGAGCCGGACGACGCCACCGCCGCCACGCTGTGCGCCGCCGATCGCGTCGCCGGCGCCAGGGCGCTGGAGCGCTGCGCCGCGGCCGACGCCGCGCTCGGCCGCCCGGGCGACGCCTTCGCCCGCGAAGCCTGGACCGCTCTGCCGCCCGACCCCGCCGAGGAGACGCGGTTCCTCGCGCGCTGGGGCGGCGCGCTCGGGCGCGCCGGGCAATGGGCGCGCTTTTCCACCCTCGCCTGGGCCGGGGCCAACGGCGGCGCGACGACGCGGCAGGCGCAGCGGCTTGACCCGGCGGACCAGCCGCGGGCGAAGGCGTGGCTGGCGCTGCTGCACGACGACCCGCAGGCGATCGCCCTGATGCAGGCGCTGCCGCAGGACCAGCGCAGCGAGCCGGGGCTGATGCTGGCCGAGGCGCGCTACCTTCGCCGCGCCACGCTCGATGCCGAGGCGCTGAAGCTGTGGCTCGCCTCCGGCGCCGCGGCGGAGCGGGCGGCGCCGCCGGCGCACCGGACGGCGTTCTGGGACGAGCGCAACATCCTGGCGCGTCACCGGCTGCGCGACGGCGATCCCGCCGGCGCCTATGCGCTCGCCGCCGGGCACGCGCAGACGGCGCCGGAGCAGGTGGCCGACGCCGAGTTCCTGGCCGGCTTCATCGCGCTGCGCAGGCTGGACGACCGCGCCCGCGCGGCGGCGCATTTCGCCCGCGTCGGCGCGGTGTCGAAAGCGGTGATCACGCAGGCGCGGTCGCATTTCTGGCTGGGCCGCGCCGCGGCCGACGAGGCGACGGCGCGGCGCGAATACGAAAGCGCCGCCGCCTACCCCAGCACCTTCTACGGCCAGCTCGCCGCACTCGCGCTCGGCGAGGGGCCGGCGGGACTGGCGCGGCGCATCACCGCACTGCGCGACCCCGCCTGGGACCCGGCGCAGGCGCTCGCCTTCGCCGGGCGGGAGCTGGCGCGGGCCAGCGCCTATCTGGTGGGCTGGGGGGAGCGGCAGCGGGCGCAGGCGTTCCTGCTGCGCCTCATCGACATCGTGCCGGACCCGGTGGACCGCTCGATCGCGGCGCGGCTGGCGAGCGGGTTCGGCATGCCGGAGACCGCCATCGCCATCGCCCGCCACGCCGGGCGCGAGGGCGTGGTGCTGCTGGACGCCGGCTGGCCGCAGGCGGCGGCGCTGCCGCCCGGCGCGGCGGTGGAGCCGGCGCTGGCGCTCGGCATCATGCGCCAGGAAAGCAGCTTCGACCCGGCCACGGTCTCGCCTGCCGGCGCGCAGGGGCTGATGCAACTGCTGCCCGGCACGGCGGCGCTGGTGGCACGCCAGATCGGCTACCGGCTGCCGCTGCCGAGCCTGACCGCCGATACCGGCGCCAACATGCGGCTCGGCACCGCCTATCTGCACGGTCTGCTGGCCGCGTTCGATGGCTGCACGCCGCTCGCCGTCGCCGCCTACAACGCCGGGCCGAACCGGGTACAGCAATGGCTGGCGGAAAACGGCGACCCGCGCCAGCCGGGCGTGGAAATGCTGGACTGGATCGAGCTGATCCCGTTCGGCGAGACGCGCAATTACGTGCAGCGGGTGATCGAGAACGAGGAAGTCTATCGCGCCCGCAGCGGCGACATCCGCCCGCATCCGCTGGCGCAATGGCTGCGGTGAGGGCGGCCCCCCTGCTGGCCGCCGGCCTCGGCCTCGGCCACGCGCCGGCCGCGCCGGGCACCATCGCATCCGCCGCCGCGGTGCTGCTCGGCGCGGGGCTGCTGGCATGGTCGCCCTGGGCGCTGGCGATCGCGGCGTTGGCGGCGACGCTCGGCGGCGTCTGGGCGATCGCCGCGGCGGACGCGGGCGACGATCCGGGCTGGGTGGTGATCGACGAGGTGGCGGGGCAGTGGATCACGCTGCTCGCCCTGCCCCGCCCCGCGCCGTTCTGGCTGCTCGCCGCGTTCCTGCTGTTCAGGGTGCTGGACATCGCCAAGCCAGGCCCGATCGGCTGGGCGGACCGGCAGCATGGTCCGCTCGGCGTGATGGCGGACGACGTGATCGCCGGCGCGATCGGCGCCGCGCTGCTGCTGGCGGCGCGCCTGATCCAGGCATGAGGAGGCAACGATGCTGGAGGCGGAGCTGCTGGAAATGGCCGAATCGGTGCTGGACGCCTGCCGCGAAGCCGGGCTGATGGTGGCGACGGCGGAAAGCTGCACCGGCGGGCTGGTCGCAGCGGCGCTGACCGCGATCGCCGGCAGTTCCGACGTGGTGGAACGCGGCTTCGTGACCTACTCGAACGCCGCCAAGACCGACCTGCTCGGCGTTCCCGCCCCGCTGATCGCGTCCGACGGCGCGGTGAGCGAGCCGGTCGCGCGGGCGATGGCGGCAGGCGCGCTCAGCCATTCGGCGGCCGATCTGGCGGTGTCGGTGACGGGCATCGCCGGGCCGGGCGGCGGCAGCGCGGAGAAGCCGGTCGGACTTGTCTGGTTCGGCTGCGCGCGGCGCGGCGGCGGCGTGCGCACGCTGCGCCAGGTGTTTCCCGGCAACCGCGCGCAAATCCGGCAAGCTGCGGTCGGGAAGGCAATGATGATGCTGCAGGACGCTGTGCGCGAAAGTTGAACACCGCGCCGGAAATACAACGTCATTGCATGCGGCGGCGTGATTTGCACATCTTCTATTTGGACGTCTATTCTCCCGAGCGCCGTAATACGGCATTGGGAGGAAACAGACATGGATCGGCGCCTATTTCTCCGTACGGCCGCTGCCGCGGCCGCGACATCCATTGTTGCCGTCCCCGCGATGGCACAGAGCGACCCGACGGGCACGACACCGCCGCCGCGCGACTGGAACGATCCCTCGACCGCGCTCTACCCTGATCCGGCCTTCGAGGTGTTCGACAAGCGGTTCGCCAGGTACAGCGCCGGGACGACCGGGCTGGTGCGCATCTGGACCGGCGGCGTGTGGACCGAAGGCCCAGTCTGGTTCGGCGACATGCACAGCCTGATCTGGAGCGACATCCCGAACAACCGGCTGATGCGCTACGACACGATGACGCACAAGACGACGGTGTTCCGTAAGCCGTCGAACTTCGCCAACGGCAACACGCGCGACCGCCAGGGGCGGCTGCTGTCCTGCGAACAGGGCACGCGCCGCGTCACGCGCACCGAATACGACGGCACGATCACC
>JAJZVE010001073.1 GCA_021845835.1 Pseudomonadota bacterium
TTGACCGCCTGCCGGAGCGACCGCCGAGAGCCTGGCGCAGGCAGGCCGGTCGGTGGCCACCGCGGTGATCCTGGGTAGGGTTGTGTGTGGACGGCCCCTTCGGTGCAAGGGGGGTGAGGTGGCGGAGAGCTGAGTTCGGTGCGATTGCGCGCGTGTGTCCGGCCTGTTGGTGCGGTCGGATGTTCGCCCGCTGGCCGAGATGGCATCCGCGATCCGCGCCCAAACGGGTAAGCGGCCTGGCTGGCCGACACCCTACACGGGCTGAGCGGATCGTCGGATCGACCGATCAGCATCGTTCTCCTCTTGCCTTGCACCGGCGGCGATGACGCGCGTCAGGCGCCGGCTGGCTGGGTCCGGTACGCCTCGCCGCGCGTCATCATGGCCCACACGATGCGGGCCATCTTGTTTGCCAGCGCCACGGCCGCGAGCTTGCGTGGCCGGCGCTTGAGCAATGCTTCGAGCCAGGCCGATATCCGATCCGGTCCGGGCTTCTTATGCCGGATCACCGCCGTTGCCCCGACGATCAGCAAGGATCGCAGCCGTTCGTTGCCGGCCCGGCTGATCCCGCCCAGGCGCGGTTTGCCGCCGGTCGAATGCTGGCGGGGCACCAGCCCGAGCCAGGCGGCGAACTGCCGACCGGAGCGGAACTGCGTGAAATCGACCGTGCGGACCAGCGTCAGCGCGCTGATCGCGCCGATGCCGGGGACCGCGCACAGCCGCCGACTGTCCGGCTCCTCCTTGCATTGCGCGATCAGCTTCTCGTCGATGGCACCCAGTTGCGTATCCAGCCGCTCGATCTCGGCACCCAGTAGCGCGAAGGCTTCCTTGGCCTCGGCCGGCACCTCTGCCTCCGCGGCCTCGGCCAGTTCGGCGCGCAGGTCCCGCAAGCCCCGCCGGCCTTTCGCCGCCACCAGGCCGAACTCCTGCGCATGGCCGCGCAGCTCGTTGATCCGCGCCGTGCGGGTCGCGACCAGCGCCTCGCGCACCTTCAGCAGCATCGCGCGCGCCTGCTGGACGGCGGACTTCACCGGCACAGGCGTGATCGAAGCCTGTGCTGACGCCGTGCTGATCGCTTCGGCGTCGTGCCGGTCATTCTTGCTGCGCCGAACAAAGGGCTTCACGTATTGCGGTGGGATCAGCCGCACCGTGTGACCGAACGCCTGCAGTATCCGGCCCCAATGGTGCGACCCGCCGCAGGCTTCCAGCGCCACCATGCATGGCGTCTGCTGTTTGAAAAATCGCGATACTTGCTCCCGCCGCAGGTCGCGTCGGATTACCTCCCCGTCGATCGTGACAGCGTGCAGAGTGAAGACGTGTTTGGACGTATCGATGGCAATGCGGGTAAACTCGGGCATGGACGGCTCCTACTGTTCGACCTTCGACAGCCGAACTTTGGCACATGGATGCCGCCGGGGCCGTCCACCCCAACGGGTTGTCGAGACACAACCTGAACCTGAGGACCCCCGTGATGACCGACGACAAGATCGCCCTTCGCGAGTTGCTGGGTTGAGCCGCGAAGCGGGTCAACGGCTCGGACGCGGTTGATCCGCTGCACGGCTCAACACTGCGCGAGATGATCGGCTTCGCCGCGCAGCGGCTGATGGAGTTGGAGACCGAGACACTAGGCGGCGCGGGATATGGCCAGCGCAGCGGCGAGCGGATGAATCACCGTAACGGCTATCGTGAGCGTGACCGGCAGACCCGCGTCGGCACGGTCGAACTCCGCATCCCGAAATTGCGCAAGGGCAGCTATTTTCCGGCCTTCCTCGAACCCCGCCGGACCTCGGAGAAGGCCCTGACCGCGGTGATCCAGGAAGCCTACATCCAGGGCGTCTCCACCCGCTCGGTGGACGATCTGGTGCGCGCGATGGGCGGAGGCGGTCAAGGTTCCATCGGCATAGCCGATGGAATACCGCCGGAGGGATGGAGGGGATCAGCAAGAGCCAGGTGTCGCGGCTCTGCGAGGACATCGACGAGCGGGTGCAGACCTTCCTGAACCGGCCGATCGAGGGCGAGTGGCCGTATCTGTGGCTCGATGCGACCTATGTTCGTGCCCGGCGCGACCAGCGCATCGTCTCGGTTGCCGTCATCGTCGCGGTGGGCGTCAACACCGACGGCCGCCGCGAGGTGCTCGGCATGACCACCGGCGACAGTGAAGCCGAACCGTTCTGGACGGAGTTCCTGCGCCGTCTGCGCCACCGCGGCCTGCGGGGCGTGAAGCTGGTCGTCTCCGACGCCCATGACGGCCTCAAGGCGGCCATCACCAAGGTCCTGAACGCGACCTGGCAACGCTGCCGGGTACCCTCGCCGGGCTTTATGCCCGGCGTCCCTGCGGGAACGGATCGGTCGCCTTCGCGACCGATCATGCGCAACGCGATGGCCCACGCGGGCAAGACGCAGCGCCGTATCGTCTCCGCCTGGATCGGCACCGCGTTCGCGCAGGACGACGCCGCGGCGGCGCGGACGCAATGGCGACAGGTCGCCGATCAGGCCCGACCGCGCTTGCCCAAGCTCGCCGCCCTGATGGACGAGGCAGAGGCCGCGCGTCGCGTCGGCC
>JAJZVE010001074.1 GCA_021845835.1 Pseudomonadota bacterium
AGCACCTTGTCGCAGATCGCGGCGAGGTCCGGCACCACCATCACGGTCGCGCCGGAATCGCGGATCATCTGGCGCAGCTCGTGCGCGACATAGAGCGGGTTGACGTTCACCACGATCGCGCCGGCCTGCAGCGCGGCATGGTAGAACACCACCGAATAGGGCGTGTTGGGCAGGCACAGGCCGACCCGGTCGCCCTTGCGCACGCCCAGGTCCTGCAGCCCGCGCGTCGCGCGCGACACCCAGGCGCCGAGCGCGGCATAGCTCCAGCGCCGCCCCATGAAGGACAGCGCCGGCCGCGCCGGGAAGCGCGCCACCGAGCGCTGCAGCAGCGCCGGCACCGGCACCGCCTCGATCGGACCCGGCGCCATCGACAGTTCCTCCGGCGGGATCGCCGGCCGCACCCGTAACCCGAGCATCCGTCGCCTCCCGTGATGCCGAGAACATGTTGTCCTCACGCATCAGTCACTAGGTTGACGTATAGGGAATGCTAGGCGCGATAAAAAGGCCGGTCAAGGCAAACCTCGACCGGCCGTGAGGCAGGCGGGCGGGCGCCGGTTACGGCTTCAGCAGCCCGACCAGCCGCTCCGCCTCGTCCACGATCGGGTCGGCGATCGCCGCCGCCCGGTGGGCGCCCTTGCGCAGCACCGCATCGATCGCGCCGGGGTCGGCGAGCCAGCGGCGGGTTTCCGCCGCGATCGGGGCGAGATGGGCGACCAGGCGCTCGGCCAGCGCCTCCTTGAACGCGCCGAACCCCTTGCCGCCATGCTCGCGCAGCACGCCGGCAAGGTCGGTGTCGGCAATGGCGGCGTAGATGCCGACCAGGTTGCGCGCCTCCGGCCGGCCTTCCAGCCCGTCCGGCGCGTCCGGCAGCGGCAGCGGGTCGGTCTTGGCGCGGCGGATCTTCTGCGCGATCGCGTCGGCGTCGTCGGTCAGGTTGATGCGGCTCTGGTCCGAGGGGTCGGACTTGCTCATTTTCTTGGTGCCGTCGCGCAGCGACATCACCCGCGCCGCCACGCCCATGATCACCGGATGGATCATCGGGAAGAACTCGGTGCCGTAGTCGTGGTTGAATTTCTGCGCGATGTCGTTGGCGAGTTCCAGGTGCTGGCGCTGGTCGTCGCCCACCGGCACATGCGTCGCGCGATAGGCCAGGATGTCGGCGGCCATCAGGTTCGGATAGACGAACAGGCCGGTGGAGACGTTCTCGCGGTCCTTGCCGGCCTTGTCCTTGAACTGCGTCATGCGGTTCAGCCAGCCCATGCGGGCGACGCAGTTGAAGATCCATGCCAGCCGCGCATGCGCGGACACCGCCGACTGGTTGAACAGGATATGCGCCTCGGGGTCGATGCCGCAGGCCAGCAGGCTCGCCGTCATCTCGCGGGTCTGCTGCGTCAGTTGCCGCGGCTCCTGCCACATGGTGATCGCGTGCAGGTCGACGACGCAGTAGATGCACTCATGGTCCGCCTGCAGCGCGACCCAGTTCCGCATGGCGCCGAGATAGTTGCCGAGCTGCGGAACGCCGGAAGGCTGGATGCCGGAGAAGACGCGATGCATGGGACGCCTGATCGGTGAAGTGTGAGCGGGAGCGGGGTTTTCCGGCGCAAGGCGGCGCCGGTCAACCCTGCACGGGCGCGGCGCGGCGGCGCCGGCGGCCGAGGCGCTGCAGCACCTCGGCGATGCTGAACGCGCCCAGCACCTGCCCGGCCGCGCCATAGGCCGCCATGCCGCCGCCGACCAGCAGCGCGAGGCCGACCCAGCGCAGCCCGTGGCCGCCGCCGGTATCGAGCATGACATAGACGCTGCGCTGCAATTCCCACAGCACCGCGACCATGGCGGCGGAGGCGGCCAGCATGCGCGGCACCCGGCGCAGCAGCGGCGCATCGGCGGCGAAATGCGCGCGCCGGTGCAGAAGCCACGCCAGCGCCGCGACATTCGCCCAGGCCGCGACGGTGGAGGCGAGCGGCGGGCCGAGATGCTGCAGCGGCCGCATGAAGGCGAGGTTGAGCGCGAGATTGAGCGCGACCGTCGCCATGCCGACCTTGACCGGCACGGTGGTGTCGCCGCGCGCGAAGAACGCCGGGACCAGCACCTTGACCAGCACGAAGGCCGGCAGCCCGGCGCCGTAGGCGGCCAGCGCCTGCCCGGACTTGTACACCGCATCCGGGTGGAACGCGCCGCGGCCGAACAGCACCGCGATGATCGGCAGGTTGCACACCATCAGCGCCAGCGACGCCGGCAGGGTCAGCAGCAGCGCGTATTCGATGGCGCGGTTGAGCGTGGTGACGGCATCGCGCGGCGAGGCGCCGTGCACCTGCCGCGACAGCGTCGGCAGCAGCGCGGTGCCGACCGCCGCCCCGATGGTGCCGAGCGGCAGCTGGTTCACCCGGTCGGCGTAATAGAGGACGGAGACGGTGCCGGGCGGCAGCAGGCTGCCGATGATCACGTCGACCGACAGGTTGAGCTGCGTCACCCCCGCGCCGAGCAGCCCCGGCGCCATGCGGCGCAGCAGCCGCCGCACCTCCGGCGTCAGCCGCGGGCGGGAGATACGCAGCGCCA
>JAJZVE010001075.1 GCA_021845835.1 Pseudomonadota bacterium
GGCGCGCGGCTTCTCCGGCGTGGTGACCGATCTTCTTGAAGGATTTTCCGACCGCGGGCAACCCGATCTCGCGCGACAGATTGCCCATCGATTTGCGCAGATTGTCGTAGGGGCGCGTCACGCGCGCCATCGAGTCGCGGATCTTGCGCACCGACGCAGTCGCCTTGTCGACGGCCGTGATCGTGATCTGGAAGTTATTCATGCGCCGTGGACACCTCTTTGTCGATGCGTTGCGCCTGCTCGCACCACCACCGGAATTCCGTCAGTGGCAGCGCCGAGGCCTCGTGCGGGCCCCATCGAAACACATAGGTCAGATCGGCGAGCGGTTCGGCGATTCCGCCGGGGAATCCGAGGACGCCTCGGGCATCCGAGAGGACGCCGGGGCGAACTGGCCGAAAAAATCGGCCGCCTCCTGGAAGTCGCGCTGGCAGAGCTTCTCGATGGCGCTCTTCGGAGTGCCGCTCACCAGGCTGATGAGCGCAATCATCATCGCCATGTTGCTCCCCGCGGTATCGGCGCGGGCGAGCTCGCCGGCGGTGGGTTCGCGCAGGTCGAGATGGTCGTAAGTGAGCGCCTTGGCGCCCTCCCCGATGCTGACCGGCTTTCGAAGCGCGATGGTGGTAGTTTCATCCATTTACGCCTCCTCTACCGCAAAGCCTTCCCACTTTACCTCGAAGGTGCCCTCTACCGTCTTGACCTCCTGGGCTTCCACCGTCCACATATTGCGGCCGAGGATGGTTTTGCCGTTGGCGAGTTCGACGACCACGGTCACGTCGTTCATCGCGTTGAAGTCGGCGACCGTGAGGTCGCCGGCATCGCGCAACGTCCCGCTGATGAAGCCGGCAACGGGCTTCTCGGCGTAACCATGCACGGCATCCTGGCCAATGAGCGTTTCCCGGGAAACGGTCGAAACCTGATACGACAGCTCGCCGGCAAGCATGTAGCTCTGCCCGTCGACGGACAGATAGGCAATGCCTGCCAGACGATTCGGATTTGCGGCCATGAGGCCCTCCTATCAGCTAAGGCGGAATTGGGCCAGCAGCGCGAAGATGCGCAGCTGGTCGATCAGCGTGCCGGGCCAGAGCACATCGACGCGGTTGGGGTTGGCGCTGTTCTGCTCCACGATGAGGCCCGCTTTGAACGCATCGCCCTGCTGCACGAATCCGTCATACTCGAGCTCACGGTATTCGGCGATGAGATCCCCGCGGATGGTATTCGGCGTCACGATCGCCGAGCCGGCTGCAAAGCGCGTGCCGTCCGCCGCGAGCTTCATGCGCGCATACTTGGTCGTCACCATGGACGCCATCGCCCGCAGGACATACATCAGCGTGAACAGCGTCTCGACCTCGAGGTACGAATCGTCCGGCTGCCCGAAGGCGTTTTTCTGATACGTGCTGATCAGGTTCTGGATGCTGACGGTCCCGTCGTCGGCGACGTTGAACGTCGAGATCCCGTCGTAGAGAAGCGTATTCTGCTCGCTCAGGATGAACCGGGACGGAAGCGGGGGCGCCAGGACGCCCTGGATGGCGACCGTCTGCAGCGGCATCGCCGGATCCGCGCGCACACTGACGGCGACGGCACCCGTGAGGGCCGCGGCCCAGATCCAGTTGGGGCTCGGGCTGTCGTAGAACCCCATGACGCTCGAATGCTGATCGTTGAACCCAGTCCCGAAGGTGGTCTGGCTGGCCATCGTACCGCGATAGGCGCCAAAAGCACCCCCGTATACCTGCTGATCCCAGCTCCAGCGTCCGGTTGTATCGTTGAGGAGCGCCGTGACCGCGGCCATGCTGGTCGCGTCGGTGTACGGATTGACGATGAAATCGAAGGTCTGGTTTCCGAGGTTCGCAAGCCCCGTCGCAAGCGCCGGATTGGTGGCGCCTCCCGCCATCGCCGTCAAGGCAACGGTCATTCCGGTCGGCATCACTTCGCCGCCGCGGGTACCGAGATAATTGACGCGCAGATCGATGTCGTTGCCCGCTTGCCCCTTGTTGACGGCGGTGAGGTCGACCTTTGTGAGGGCCACGCCGTCGACGGAAGCGGTGACCGGCAGATTGGGCGTCGCCTGGATCGCGGCCGCGAGCGCCGTCGCGATCTGCGCCGGGGTCTGGGTCGTCTGCACAGGGAGCGCCACGCGCACACCGGCGATGTAGAAGTAGAGCGTGCCGTTCGCGGTGGGCGCCGTCGTGATGGAGATCGATCCGAGTGCGGCGACGGATGCCGGGTCATCGGCAAGCGGCAGATACCAAACCTCACCGAACGTGTCGTTCAGCCGATAGGCCGCCGTCATGAGTGCCAGCATCGACCCCGCTCCGCCCTGAACGACTGCGTCGGCGTTCCCCTGCGAGATGAGCGGAACGTTCGGCACCGCCGCGCCGGCGGCGGTAATCTGCCCGATGATGAGCGCGCGCTGCTGATACTGGCCCGAATTTGCGTGCGAATTATCGAGCTCGGCGTAAAAGAGCGGGACCCGGATGTTGCTCGGGATATTCTTGAACGGGATCATTCAGCGTTCCTCCGGTCGGAATTTCTGCCGGAGGTCCCCGGCGTCACGAGCT
>JAJZVE010001076.1 GCA_021845835.1 Pseudomonadota bacterium
GTGAACCACGTCGATGTGTATGACGGAAGCACGCTGCAGCTAGTAAAGCGCTTCCGGCTGCCGACCATGCCGAGCCATCTCAGCTATTCGCCGGACGGCGGCATGGTCTTCGTTACCTTGCAGGACAACGGACGGCTGGTGGGTATCGATCTCCACCGGATGGCGGTAGCGTGGGACCAGGCGATCGGCAAGGCGCCTGCGGGCGTGTTCTTCCATCAGGAGAAGCTGCTGGTCGGCGTGATGGGCAACGCCCATGTCGCCGTTGCCGACGCGGCCACTGGCCGCGTGTTGCGCCAGATCCCCACTGGGCGTGGCGCTCACAACCTGTTCTACGCGCCGGACGGCAAGCGGATCTATGTGACTAACCGGGTGGAGGGCACGATCTCGGCGCTCGACGCAGGCACGCTCGACGTGGTCCGAACCTATCACGTGCCCTATGGTCCCGATTGCATCGCCTTCGCGCCGGACGGCCATCTCTGGATCAGTCAGCGCTGGGGCGAGCATGTCGCGGTGCTCGATCCGGCCAGGGATACCTATCAACGGATCGCGGTCGGGCGGTCGCCGCACGGGGTGTTCCTCTCCGCCTCGCCCACATTGCCCGGTCCGGCGCGCCCGGCGGTGCTGACGCTGTCCACCCCATGATCGACCCGTTCGGCTTTCTTGCCGACCGGCTGCAGAACGACCTGCTGGTCCCGCTGCTGTATCGCCTGGGCTGGATGCAGTGGCAGGAGCTGGCGTTCGGCTGGGCGCTGTTCGCGGTCTATGGCGCATTGCAGGTGGCGCTGACGCTGGCGGTCTGCATGCCGCTAGAGCGCTGGCGGCCGGTGGCGCGCTGGCCCGATGCGCGACCGGTGCTGACCGATGTGTTCTACACCGTGCTTGCCCGGGTCGGGCTGCTGCCGCTGGTGACGTTCGTCGCTTTCTATCACCTGCAAGCCTGGTTCACCGGCCGGCTGCTCGATCTTGGCTGGATGCCGCCGACCTTGGAGGCGGCATTTCCCGTCCTGGTCGGCCATCCGCTCGCGACGTTCCTGGCCTATGCGGTGATCCTGGATTTCGCCGACTATTGGCGGCATCGCTTGTCGCACCGGTTCGGTTGGTGGTACGCGCTGCATTCGCTGCACCACGCGCAACGGCAGATGACCTTCTGGTCTGATGACCGCAACCACCTGCTGGACGATCTGCTCTCGGCGCTGTGGTTCGGTGCGATCGCGCTGTTGATCGGCATCTCGCCGTTCCAGTTCCCGCTGCTGGTACTGCTGCTGCGGTTCCTGGAAAGCCTGGCGCATGCCAATGCGAGGGTCTCGTTCGGCGCGATCGGCGAGCGGCTGCTGATCTCGCCGCGCTTCCATCGCGCTCATCATGGCATCCTTGGCGCCGGCAGACGCAGCTGCAACTACGGCGCAGTGCTGCCCTGGTGGGACGTGATCTTCGGAACTGCCGATTTCTCCCCCGCCTTTCCACCGACCGGCGATCCCTCGGCCGAGGAGGCCCTGGCCACCGGGAGCTACCTTGCCCAACAGGGTGCGGGAGTGCGGCGGATGCTCTGCCTCGCGGTCAGGCCGTCCCGGGCGGGCTGACCGGCGCGGTGTCCTGGTCGACCATCGCGCGCTGGCGCCGGATCTCATGGGCAACCGCGAACAGCGCGAGTCCGGTACCGGCCAGCCCGACATAGAGGCGGGCCGGTTCAAACCAAGTGAGCAGCGCGTTGGCACCGAAGGCGAACAAAAGGATCTTGTTGCAGATCGGGCAGGCGACTCCGAGGAAATTGAGGACTGATGAAGCGCCGAAGGTCCGCCCCCGGCACACCGGACGGCGGATCGCAACGAACAGTCCCAGAAGCGCCGACTGTACCGTGAGCAGGGGAATCTCATATCCCTGCATGGGCACCATGCGGATGAAAAACGGATTGGGCCACAGGGCGGCGACGGTGCCCAGCACGATGAAAGACGATAGCGCCACGGCCGCGCCCATCATCGCACGCTTCAGTGCGACGGGCCCCCCGGTGAGGGAAGCGGCAATCATTTGCCGGCTCCGCTCGTCTTCCTCGCCTCGGCGATCAGGCCCCTCAGCGTGGCGATCGGCACCGCGCCCAACAACAGCTTGTGATCGACCACGAACGCCGGTGTGCCGGTGATGCCGATGATCTGCCCGAGCGCCAGGTTGCGGCGAAGTTCGGCATCGATCCAGGCTGCGTCCATCTCCTTGCGCACCGCTGCGGGATCCAGCCCGACCTGCTTTGCCACGTCGAGCAGTTTCGCCTCGTCGAACGGACCATCCAGCTCATACATCGCCTGGTGAAACGCGGCATAACGTTCGTGGCGCGATGCGACCAGCGCGACCCGGGCGGCGGTCACCGATTGCGGAGACAGAATCGGGTATTCTTTCATCACCAGCCGCAGCTGTGGGTCCGCGGCGATCAGGCGCAGCAGCTTCGGCGCCATCAGCTTGCAGAACGGACAGCGGTAATCGAAGAACTCGACCATCGTGACATCGCCATGCGGGTTGCCGAGCACCGGGGAGGCTTGGTCCTCGACCAGGTCCTCGTTCACCA
>JAJZVE010001077.1 GCA_021845835.1 Pseudomonadota bacterium
CGATCTATGCGTATCCAGCAGCTTCACGTCGGACAGGTGCACGATCCCCGCCGCCTCGTCGACGCGGGTGGCGAGCGAGACCTCCACCGTGCCGAGCACCGGCTGCGCATGGCCCGGCCCGGCCACCGCCACCGCCATGCGCGCGGTCAGGCGCTGTCGGTCCGGCCAGGACTCCGCCTGCGGCTGATAGACCGTGACGGTCGCCTGCCGGTCATGCAGCGTGTGCGGCCACAGGGACGGCGCGGCCGGGACCGCCGCGCCCTCGGCCCACGCGGCGCCCGGGCACGCGATCGCCGCCAGCCCGGCGCAGGCCAGCCCGCCCCCCGCCAGCGCGCGGGCCGCGCCCAGCAGCACGCCGCGCCGCGCGACGCCCATTTCACCGCTGTGTCGTGCCGCCGGAGAGTCGCCGTTTCCTGGCATCGCCGCCGCCCCCGGTTTGCGTGGTGCCGCCCCGTCTTGATGCCGATCCGTCTTGATGCCGATCCGTCTTGATGCCGATCAATGTCAGCCGCCGCGCCTGCTGTTGAAAAGCGGCGCGTCGATCACAAACCCGGCGGCGCGCGAAAGCCGAGTCGCGGGGCGGGATGTTCGCCTCCGCCCGTCGCTGTCACGCCCCGTCGCCGTCACGTCCTGCCAAGGAATCATGTCATGCCGGACCCGTCCGCCGCTTCCCGCCTGCCCGTCCTGCAGGGCCGCAAGGCGCTGGTGATCGGCGTCGCCAACGAGCACTCCATCGCCTGGGGCTGCGCGCAGGCCATGCACCGCGCCGGCGCCGAGATCGCCATGACCTACCTGAACGAGAAGGCGCGTCCCCATGTCGAGCCGCTCGCCCAGGCGGTCGCGGCGCCCGTTTTCCGCCCGCTGGAGGTGCGCGACACGGCGCAGACCGACGCGCTGTTCGCCGACATCGCGGCGCGCTGGGGGCGGCTCGATGTGCTGGTCCACTCCATCGCCTTCGCGCCGAAGGAGGCGCTGCAGGGCCGCGTGACCGACTGCCCGCGCGAGGGGTTCCTGACCGCGATGGACGTCTCCTGCTGGTCCTTCCTCGACCTCGCCCGCCGCGCCGAGCCGCTGATGACCGAGGGCGGGGCGCTGATCACCATGACCTATCTCGGCGCCGACAAGGTGGTGGAGAACTACGGCATCATGGGGCCGGTGAAGGCGGCGCTGGAATCCTCCGTGCGGGCGCTGGCGGCGGAGCTGGGGCCGCGCGGCATCCGCGTGCACGCCGTCAGCCCCGGCCCGCTGGCGACGCGCGCCGCCTCCGGCATCCGCGACTTCGACGAGCTGATGGCGCGGGTCGCGCATCGCGCGCCGGAGCGGCGGCTGGTGACGATCGAGGAGGTCGGCGCCGCCTGCACCTTCCTGGCCAGCCCCTTCGCCGGCGCGATGACCGGCGAGACGCTGTATGTCGACGGCGGCTACAACATCCTCGGCTGACCGCCGCCGCGCGCCGTCAGGATTTCGCGCGCCAGCCCGGCTTGCCGCGCCCGCCGACCATGCCGGCGCGGACCCGGCTTTTCAGCAGCGGGCGGGGGCGGAAGCGCTCGCCATAGGCGTCGTGCAGGATCTCCTGGACTTCCAGGCACAGGCGGGAGGTGGTGGCGTCCATCAGCTCGAACGGCCCCATCGGATGACCGAGGCCGAGGCGGCAGGCGAGGTCGATGTCCTCCGGCGTCGCCACGCCTTCCTCCACCAGCCGCACCGCCTCGATCATGAACACGTGCAGCAGCCGGTTCACCGCGAACCCGGCCACGTCCTTGATGCGGATCGGGGTCTTGCCGATCTCCCGGCACAGGCGCAGCGCGGTCGCCACCGTCTCCTCCGAGGTGGCGAGGCCGGGGATCACCTCCACCAGCTTCATGCGCGACACCGGCGAGAAATAATGCGTGCCGATGAACAGCGGGCGGCGTTCCGGCGCCACGGCGGCGGCCAGCACGGTGATCGGGATGGTGGAGGTGTTGGTGGCGATCAGGCAGCCGGGCGGGCAGATGCGGTCGAGGTCGGCCAGCACCTCGGCCTTCACCTCCTCGCGCTCGAACACCGCCTCCACCACCACGTCGCGGTCGCGGAAGGCGGCGCGGTCGGCCGTCGTGCGGATGCGGGCAAAGGTCGCCTCGCGCTGATCCTCCGCATAGACGCCGCGCGCCACGCCCTTGTCGTAGATGCCGGCGAGGCGGGCGCGGGCGGCGTCCAGCAGGTCGTCGCCGCGGTCGGACAGCAGCACGTCATGCCCGGCGAGGGCGTGGACGAAGGCGATCTCGGCGCCCATCAGCCCGGCGCCGACGACGCCGATGCGTTCGCGGGCGGGACGGTCGCGGGAATCCGGCATGGGGCGGTCCTTTCGGCTGTGCGATGCGGCGAGAGGGGTAATACGGCCCCGCGCGTCCGTCCACGCGCCGCCCGCCGGATCAGGGCGGGGCAAGCGTGCTGCCGGCGAGTTCCACCACCTCGGCGGTGATCTCCTCCTGCCGCAACTGCCGCGCCAGCGCATCCAGGTCGGCGCGCATGCCGTCGAGATTGCCGCCGGCGGCGAGCATGGCGGCGACG
>JAJZVE010001078.1 GCA_021845835.1 Pseudomonadota bacterium
CTGGGCACGCGGCGCGGCGCTGATGGTGCATGAAGCGCGCGCGCCGACGTTCCCACCGGAGCAGGTGCTGCATCTGCGCTACCGCGACGTGGTGCAGCGGCCGATCGAGACGGTGCAGCGCCTGTACCGCCATTTCGGTATGACGCTGCGGCCGCCGGCGCTGGCCGCGATGCAGGCGCTGCTGGCGGCGCGGCCGCGCGGCGGCTATGGCGAGAACCACTACACGTTCGCCGCCCACGGCATCGACCCGGAGGAACTGCGGGCGCGCTTCGCGGACTATGTCAGCCTGTTCGGCGTGCCGGTGGAGGGTGATCCCGCCGCGCCGACGCGCGGCGTACGCACGCAGCCGGCGCATGCCGGGTCCTGACCGCTTCCGCCGTCTCTCCACGGTGCTCGCGCTGGCGCTCGGCCTGGCGCTCGGCGGCGCGCTGCTGGCGCATGTCGGCATTGCGCGCGTGGCCGACCTGCTGCTGCGGGCGCGCTGGTGGCTGGCGTCGGTGCTGGTCCTGCACATGGTGCAGATCGCGCTGACCGCGGCGGCCTGGCGCACGGTGGCGCGGCCGGGTGTGCCGGCCTTGCATGTGTTCGTGGTGGCGCGCTGGCTGCGCGAGGGCGTGAACAGCCTGCTGCCGGTGCTTCCGGTCGCCGGGCCGCTCGCCGCGATCCGCTTGCTGGTGCGCCGCGGGATGGTCTTGCCGCACGCGGTCGCGGCGACGCTCGCCGACAGCACGGTCGAGCTGGTGACCCAGATTCCCTTTACCCTGTTCGGCCTCGTGCTGCTGGTGGCGGTGCGTGGGCGGGGCGCGGTCTCGGTCTGGATGCTGGCCGGGCTGGGCGTGACCTGCGCGCTCGGGGCCATGCTGGTGCCGGCGCAGCGGCTCGGGTTCGCGCGGCTGGCCGAGCGCGGCGCCCGGCGGTTCGGCTGGGCCGGGCGGATCGACGGCCTGGACGTGGCGCTGGCCCGCATCCAGGGGCAGCGGCGGGGCCTGGCCGTCGCCGCCGTGCGCCATCTGCTGGCCTGGATGCTGGGCGGACTGGAGGTGTGGATCGCGCTGCGGGCGCTTGGCCATGCCATCGGCGGCGCGCCGGCGCTGGTCATCGAAAGCCTCGGCCTCGCCATCCGCGGCGCCGCGTTCGTCGTACCAGGCGCGCTCGGCGTGCAGGAGGGCGGGTTGATCCTGGTGTGCGGCCTGTTCGGCGTGTCACCGGCGCTGGGGCTGGCGCTGTCGCTGGTCAAGCGCCTGCGCGACGCGGCGTTCGGCGTGCCCAGCCTGGCGCTGTGGCTGGGCGCGGAACGGCGGCAAGGGGTTGCGCCGGGGCGAGTTGACGGCAAACACTCGCTGGCCTGACTGAACCCCGAGACCCATTCCGGCAGACCCATGAACATTGTCATCGTCGGCGGCGGCGCGATCGGTTCGTCCGCCGCGTACCATCTTGCGTCGCATCCGCGCTTCCGCGGCGCGATCACCGTGGTCGAGCGCGACCCGACCTATGCTCGCGCCTCCTCGATGCTGTCGGCGAGCGGCATCCGCCAGCAATTCTCCACCCCGGTCAGCATCCGCATGTCGCAATACGGGCTGGCGTTCATCCGCGCGGCGCGCACGACGCTGACGGTCGATGGCGATGCGCCGGAACTGGGCTTCAGGGAGCACGGCTACCTGTTCCTGGCGAGCGCGGCCGGGCTGCCGGTGCTGCGCGAGAACGTGGCGGTGCAGCGTGCCGAGGGTGCCGAAATTGCGCTGCTCGATCCCGCCGCCATCGCGGCACGCTGGCCGTGGCTGCGCACCGAGGAGGTCGCCGCCGGCGCGTTCGGCGAGCGCGGCGAAGGCTCGTTCGACGGGCCGGCGCTGCTGCAGGCGCTGCGGCGCAAGGCGCGCGCGCTCGGCGTGCGCTACGTGGCGCAGGAATGCACCGGCTTCCAGCAGGTGGGCGCGCGCGTGCGCGGCGTGCGGCTGGCCGACGGCACGGTGCTGGACTGCGACGAAGCGGTGGTGTCCGCCGGCGCCTGGTCGGGGCAGGTGGCGGCCATGCTGGGCATCGCCATGCCGGTCGTGCCGCGTAAGCGCATGGTATTCGTGATCGCCTGCCGCGAGGCGCTGGCCGCCTGCCCGCTGGTGATCGAGCCGGGCGGCATCTGGTTCCGCGCCGAGGGCGCCATGTTCCTCACCGGCCGCTCGCCGGGCGAGGACGAGCCGGACCCGGACGAGCCGCCGCTGACGGTGGAGGATGAGATGTTCACCGAGCGCGTCTGGCCGGTGCTGGCGGCGCGCGTGCCGGCGTTCGAGCGGATCAGGCTCGCGTCCTCCTGGGCCGGCTACTACGAGATGAACCTGTTCGACCACAACGGCATCGTCGGCCGCCATCCGGCGCTGGCGAACGTGGTGTTCGCGGCCGGCTTCTCCGGCCACGGCATGCAGCATTCGCCGGCCGCCGGCCGCGGCGTCGCCGAGCTGATCGCGGCCGGGCGCTTCACCACGCTCGACCTCGGCCCGCTCGGCTGGGAGCGGCTGCTCACCGGGCGGCCGCTGTGGGAGCGCAACGTCGTCTAA
>JAJZVE010001079.1 GCA_021845835.1 Pseudomonadota bacterium
GGGCCTCGCCGGCACCGAGGAGGAGAAGCGCGCCCTCGAACTCGCCGCCAGCCGCACGCCGGGCGCCAAGGGCGTCGAGAGCCATCTCGTGGTGCTGACCGCCGAGCCCTACCCGCTGCTGCTCGGCGCCTGAGCGACAAAGCGGCCGAGCTCCTCCGCGACCGCCTCGATCAGCGGCGTCCAGGCCCTGGGCGCCGGCTGGCGGAACAGGCGCAGCGACGGGTAATAGACGCTGTCGCTGCGTGACATGAGCCAGCGCCAGTCCGGCGCGTGGGGCAGCATGATCCAGGCCGGCCGCCCCAGCGCGCCGGCCAGGTGCCCGAGCGAGGTATCGACGCAGACCAGCAGATCGACATGCTGCAGGATCGCGGCGGTGTCGTCGAAATCCTTGATCTCCGGGTCGAGCACGGTCAGCGGCGCGCGGCCCTGCCACTGCGTCGCCTGCGCCACCGCCGGCCCCTTCTGCAGCGCGATCAGCGCCACGCCGTCCAGCGCCCCGAACGGCGCCAGCATGTCGAGCGAGATGGAGCGGTTGCGGTCGTTGTTGTGCGTCGGCCGCCCGGCCCAGGCGATGGCGATGCGGCGCAGGCCGGGGGCGACCAGCTCATCCAGGCGCCTGCCCCAGGCCGCCACCCGTTCCGGCAGCGGCCGGAAATACGGCACGTCGGCGGGAATGCTGTCGATCCGCGCCCCGGCCAGCCGCGGCAGGCCGGAGAACGGGCAATAGGCGACGAAGGGCGCGCATTCGTCCCAGCGCGAGAAATAGGCCGGGCCGGGGAAATGCCGCTCCAGCAGCGGCCGCATCTCGGCGCTGGTGGCGATCGAGACCTCCTGCGCGCGTCCGATCGCCCAGGGCAGCCAGCGCGCGAACATGATCACGTCGCCGAATCCCTGGTCGGCCACCAGCAGCAGCCGCTCGCCCGGCCCCAGCACGCGCCCGTCCCATTGCGGCTTGTCGGTCTTGGGCATCAGCGGCTGGGCGCCGGCGATCTGGTAGCGCCACTCGTATTCCTCCCAGCCCTCCTTCAGGTCGCCGATCAGCAGCAGCGTCTGGCCCAGGCGCATATGCGCCTCCGGCAGGTCGGGCTTCAGCGCGATGGCGCGGCGGGCGGCGCGGATGCACTCGTCGGTTTCCAGCCGCTCGTAGCGCAGCATGGCCTCGTTGAAATGCCCGACCGCATCGGTCGGCGCCAACGCCTGCGCGCGGCGGATCAGCCGCAGCCCCTCGTCCAGCCGGCCGAGCATGCGATAGACCTCGGCGAGGTTGCACAACTGGCGGGGCGCGGAGGCGCCGGCGGCCAGCGCCTGCTCCATCAGCCCCGCCGCTTCCTCGCTGCGGTTGCGCTTGAAGGCGATGAAGCCCTTCAGGTGCAGCGCCTCGCCGTGGCGCGGAGTGGCGGCCAGGATATGGCCCAGCATCCGCTCGGCCGCGTCGTAGCGGCTGGCATCGATATATTCGCGCACGACGCCGAGCACCTCGGCGATTGGCACGGGCACGGCGGAGGGGGCCGGCACGGGCATCTGGGTCGCGGCGCTCATCGGGCGGGGCGGCGGCAGGACACGGGCAGGTGCTCCCTCGCGGATTCGTGTGCAATCCTGCTACACCAAGCGACCGGCTGAAACCAGAATTTGCCGGCCGGCACATGGCCGTGCCGGTGTCCCCGGCTGGCCGGGCCGCCGCCAGCCCATGCCCGCTGGTCATCCGTCCTCGCCAAGGCTAGCTTCCGCCCCGCACCGAACAGGGGGAACACGCCATGCCGCGCTTCGCCGCCAATCTGTCGATGATGTTCAACGAGGTGCCGTTCCTCGACCGCTTCGCCGCCGCCGCCCGCGCCGGGTTCCAGGCGGTCGAGTTCCTGTTCCCCTACGAGTACCCCGCCGCCGAGTTGCGCCGCCGCCTCGACGACAACGGCCTGCAGCAGGCGCTGTTCAACGCGCCGCCCGGCGACTGGGCGGGCGGCGAGCGGGGGCTGGCGTCCCTGCCCGGCCGGCAGCGCGACTTCCGCGACGCCATCGCCCGCGCGCTGGACTATGCGGCGGCGCTCGACAGCCCGCTGGTGCATGTCATGGCCGGCATCCCGCCCGCCGGCACCGCGCCGGCCACCGCCGCAGCGGTGTATGCCGCCAATCTCGCCTGGGCCGCGGAACAGGCGGCGTCCGCCGGGCGCCGGCTGGTGATCGAGCCGATCAACCATCGCGACATGCCGGGCTATCACCTCAACACCACCGGCCAGGCGGCGGCGATCATCGCCGCGATCGGGGCGGCGCATCTCGGGCTGCAGTTCGACATCTACCACTGCCAGATCACCGAGGGCGACGTGAGCAAGCGCCTGGAGGCGCTGATGCCGATCACCGGCCACATCCAGATCGCCGACGTGCCGGCGCGCAACGAGCCGGGAACCGGCGAGCTGAACTGGGCGTACCTGTTCCCGCGCATCGACGCGCTCGGCTACGCCGGCTGGATCGGCTGCGAATACCGCCCGGCCGGCGAAACCGTCGCCGGCCTCGGCTGGCGCAAGACCTACGGTGTTTGAGCAAGGGGGGAAACC
>JAJZVE010000034.1 GCA_021845835.1 Pseudomonadota bacterium
ATCTCGGCCACGAGGTCTATGTCTCGCTGGTCGATCCCGGGCAGGCGCCCTATCCGGCCGGGCTGCGCCAGCTCGGCCTCGACCTGATGTGTACCAACCGCGACCTGCCGCTCTCCATGCCGGTCGGCAAGCAGCACACCGACTTCACCATCGCGGTCAGCGCGCCCGTTGCCGCGATCCGCTGCCTGGTCGGCCCGACCGCGCCGCGGCCATGCCGCAGCGACGGCGATTATGCCTGGCGCTTCCTCAGCCATCTCGGCCTCAACTATCTCAGTCTGGTGGACAGCGACGCGCTGGCCGGCGCGGCGGCGCTGCGCGAATTGCTGCGGCTTTATGTGCCGTCGCAAACCTCGGTCGCGGCGCGGCAGCTCGAAGGCCTGACCTCGATCGCCTGCCATCCGATCGTGCGCCGCATCCCCGGCGCCGGGCCGATCGCGGTCGGGCGTGGCCTGGAACTGACGCTCAGCATTGACGAGGCGCCGTTCGGTGGCGCCGGCGGCATCCTGCTCGCCGCCGTGCTCGACCGTTTCTTCGCCAAGTATGTCTCGATCAATGCCTTCACCGAGACGGTGCTGCGCAATCCCGAACGCGGCGAGGTGATGCGATGGCCGATGCGGCTGGGCCTGCGCCCGGTGCTGTGACCGCGCCGCCGCTCACGTCGCGGCTCAAGGCCGCGCCCTGGGCCTGGAGCTTCTATCAGGCGCTGCGCCGGCTGGAGGTGGAGCATGCCGACCGGCCGCGGCTCGGCCGTTCGGCGCGGCCGGCGCAGGATGCGATTCGCCTCGCGCAGGAACCCTCGGTCGAGTTCGCGCCGGCGGCGCTGGCCGGCTTCGAGGACGGAGAGGACGGCGCGCCGCCGCGGCTGGCCGTGCATTTCTTCGGCCTGTTCGGCCCCGACGGGCCGCTGCCGCTGCATCTGACCGAATACGCGCGCGACCGGCGGCGCAACCATCGCGACCCGACCTTCCAGCGCTTTGCCGACATCTTTCATCATCGCGCGCTGTCGCTGTTCTATCGCGCCTGGGCGGATGTGCGCCCGACGGTCGCCTTCGACCGGCCGGCACAGGATCGTTTCGCGCTCTATGTCGGCGCGCTGGTCGGGCTCGGCATGCCGTCGCTGCGCGACCGCGACGCCATGCCCGACCTGACCAAGCTGCATTTTGCCGGACTGCTGGCCGGGCAGACGCGGCACGCCGAGGGACTGGCGGCGATCCTCTCCGCCTTCTTCAGGATGGACGTGCGGATCGAAAGCTTCGTCGGCGCCTGGCTGCCGATGCCGGAACGCGACCGCACGCGGCTCGGCGGGTCGCCGCAGACCGCGGCGCTCGGGCGCACGGCGCTGCTCGGCGGGCGGGTGTGGAGCCGGCAGCACAAGTTCCGCATCGTGTTCGGCCCGCTCGACCTTGCCGATTATCTGCGCCTGCTGCCGGGGGGTGCCAGTTTCCGGCGGCTGATCCCGATCGTGCGCAACTACGCCGGCGACGTGCTGATATGGGACGCGAACCTGATCCTCAAACGCGCGCAGGTGCCGCCGACCGAACTCGGGCGCGCCGGCCGGCTCGGCTGGACCGCCTGGATCGGGTCGCGCCGCGCCGATGCGGATGCAGCGGACTTGTTTCTGGATGCGAGTGCGGACAGCATGATGCGCAAGGCCGATGCCGAGATGCCTGCAGCAACAGCGGAAACCGTGACATGACCGAAATCAGCCGCGCCGCCCTGTTCGGCAAGCTCAACCCCGTCGCCTACCGCGCGATCGAGGGCGCGACCGTGTTCTGCAAGTTGCGCGGCAATCCCTATGTCGAGCTGGCACACTGGATCCACCAGATCCTGCAGGCGCAGGATTCCGACCTGCACCGCATCGTGCGCCATTGCGACCTCGATCCGGCGCGGCTCGCCGCCGACATCACGTCCTTCCTGGACCGGCTGCCGCGCGGCGCTACCGCCATCTCCGACCTGTCGCCGCTGATCGAGGACGCGGTGCAGCAGGGCTGGCTGCTGGCGACGCTGATGTTCAACGAGGCGCAGGTGCGTACCGGCCATCTCGTGCTTGGCGCGATCAGAGACAAGAATCTGCGCAACGCGCTGAACGGCATCAGCCGCCAGTTCGAGCGCATCAAGGCGGATGCGCTGAGCGACGAGTTCGCAAAGATCCTCGCCAGTTCCCCGGAAGCGGCGCTGGCGGCGTCCGACGGCACGCGGGTCGGCGCGCCGGGCGAAGCGAGCGGCGCGATGGCACCGGCCGCGATGGGCAGGCAGGAGGCGCTGAAACAGTTCTCCATCGATCTCACCGAACGCGCGCGCAAGGGCGAGATCGACCCGATCGTCGGCCGCGATGCGGAAATCCGCCAGGTCGTCGATGTGCTGATGCGGCGGCGGCAGAACAACCCGATCCTCACCGGCGAAGCGGGCGTCGGCAAGACCGCGGTGGTGGAAGGGTTCGCGCTGCGCATCGTGCAGGGCGACGTGCCGCCGGCGCTGAAGGACGTGGCGCTGCACGTGCTCGATGTCGGGCTGCTGCAGGCGGGCGCGAGCATGAAGGGCGAGTTCGAGCAGCGGCTGCGCCAGGTGATCGAGGAAGTACAGGCCTCGCCGAAACCGATCATCCTGTTCATCGACGAGGCGCATACGCTGATCGGCGCGGGCGGCGCCGCCGGTACCGGCGATGCGGCCAACCTGCTGAAGCCCGCGCTGGCGCGCGGCACGCTGCGCACCGTCGCCGCGACCACCTGGGCCGAATACAAGAAGTATTTCGAGAAGGATCCGGCGCTGACGCGGCGCTTCCAGGTCGTGCAGGTGGATGAGCCGTCGGAGGAAAAGGCCATCCTGATGATGCGCGGCGTCACCTCCGCGCTGGAGAAGCATCATCGCGTGCAGATATTGGACGAGGCGATCGAGGCCGCGGTGCGGCTGTCGCATCGCTACATCCCGGCGCGGCAACTGCCGGACAAGTCGGTCAGCCTGCTGGACACCGCAGCGGCGCGCGTCGCGGTCAGCCAGCACGCGGTGCCGCCGGCGGTCGATGACTGCCGCCGCCGCATCCAGGCGCTGGAAACCGAACTGGAGATCATCGGCCGCGAGACCGCGATCGGCATCGACGCCAGCGCCCGCGAGGAATCGGCCCGCAGCGCGCTGGACGCCGAACGCGGCCGGCTGACGGGCCTGGAGGCGCGCTGGGGCGCGGAGAAGGCCCTGGTCGATCAGGTGCTGGCGCTGCGCGCCCGGCTGCGCGAGGGGGTGGCGCCGGTGGAGGGCGACGCCGCCGCGCCGGACCGCGCCGCGCTGCTGCAGGAATTGCAGGCGCTGCAGGCGCAGCTTGCCGCGCACCAGGGCGAGACGCCGCTGATCCTGCCCAGCGTCGATGAACAGGCGGTGGCCGCCGTGGTCGGCGACTGGACCGGGATTCCGGTCGGCCGGATGGTGAAGAACGAGGTGCAGGCGGTGCTCGACCTCGCCGCCACGCTCGGCAGGCGGGTGATCGGGCAGGACCACGGCTTGCAGATCATCGCAAAGCGCGTGCAGACGGCGCGCGCCGGCCTCGACAATCCGTCGAAGCCGATCGGCGTGTTCATGCTGTGCGGGCCATCCGGCGTCGGCAAGACGGAAACCGCGCTGACGCTGGCCGAGGCGCTGTACGGCGGCGAGCAGAACCTGATCACCATCAACATGAGCGAGTTCCAGGAAGCGCACACCGTCTCCACCCTGAAGGGCGCGCCGCCCGGCTATGTCGGCTACGGCGAGGGCGGCGTGCTGACCGAGGCGGTGCGGCGCAAGCCCTATTCCGTGGTGCTGCTGGACGAGGTGGAGAAGGCGCACAGCGACGTCCACGAGATCTTCTTCCAGGTGTTCGACAAGGGCGTCATGGAGGACGGCGAAGGCCGGCTGATCGACTTCAAGAACACGCTGATCCTGCTGACCTCCAATGTCGGCACCGACCTCATCATGTCGCTGTGCCGCGACCCCGAACTGATCCCGGAGCCGGAGGAGGTGGCCAAGGCGCTGCGCGCGCCGCTGCTGAAAGTGTTCCCGCCGGCATTGCTCGGGCGGCTGATCGTGATCCCCTATTATCCGCTGAGCGACGCGGTGATGGGCGACATCATCCGCCTGCAGCTCGGCCGCATCGCCGCGCGCATTCTGGAACGGCACAAGGTACCGTTCGGCTATGACGAGGCTGTGGTGACGCTGATCGCCAGCCGCTGCACCGAGCCGGAGAGCGGCGGGCGCATGATCGACGCGATCCTGACCAACACGATGCTGCCGGCGATCAGCGGCGCGTTCCTGGAACGGATGCTGGCGGGCACGCCGGTCGCGCGCGTGCAGGTCGGCGTGACGGATGGCGAGTTCAGCTACGCCTTCGACTGAACCGCGCTCCCGGCGGGCAGATCGCGCGGGAAATCGCTCCGTGATCGCCGCCTGTGATGCACGCGCAGCGCGCCGAGGCGCCGAGGGCGGGACGGCACGACATCACGATTATCTTACGTTCGTATTAAGGTCGTGATGTATATAAGTGACGTAGCGATAGTAAAACCCCGGATGCAAGCCGGCCACCACCGGCCGGCAATCAGGGGGCAGAACGATGCTGAAATGGGCGCTTTTTCTTTCTTTCGCGGCAATCGGCGCCGGCCTGATTACCACATCGTCGGCTGAAACGATCAGCTACAGCCTTACCAGCGACGACTGCACGGGGGGATGCGGGACTTCGCCTTTTGGTACCGTCACCGTCTCGTCTATCTCCCCAACAGCAGTGTCCGTGGATCTGACACTGACAACCGGGGAATTGTTCGCCCAAACAACCGCCGGAGACGCGCTGCTATTTGACATAGCGGGCAATCCATCCATTGTCGTCAGCAACTTGACTCCTATGTTCACCGCCACCCAGACCGCTTCTGGTGGAAATATTCACGCGGATGGAACCGGTTACTGGGAGTACTCGATCGACTGCACCGGCTGCGGCACCGGCATCAGTTCGCCCACGAGTTCCGGCCCGCTGCAATTCGATGTCACGGCGGCCGGCGGCATCACCCCGTCGAGCTTCGTTCAGAACGCCAGCGGCTTGTTCTTCGCGACGGATATCATGGGCACGACCGGCAACACTGGCGATGTCGCCGCGCCGGCTGGCGATCCGTTCCCGGCGGTTCCCGAGCCGACCAGCGTCGCCATCCTTGCGTCCAGCCTGCTCATGCTCGGGCTGATGCGACACAAACGCGGCTGATGCCGCGATCCCGGCGGCGCCGGGGCGGCGTGTGACGCGGCGGAAGGGCTATGGCCTGAGCAGGCCGACCAGCCGCTCCGCCTCGTCCACGATCGGGTCGGCGATCGCCGCCGCCCGTGCGGCACCCTCGCGCAGCACGCCATCGATCGCCGCCGGATCAGCGAGCCAGCGCCGCGTCTCCGCCGCGATCGGACCGAGATGCGCGATCAGCCGCTCGGCCAGCGCCTCCTTGAACGCGCCGAACCCTTTGCCCCCGTGCTCGGTCAGCACGCCGGACAGGTCGGTGTCGTCGATCGCGGCGTAGATGCCGACCAGGTTGCGCGCTTCCGGCCGCCCCTCCAGCCCCGCCGGCTCGCTGGGCAAGGGGGCCGGGTCGGTCCTGGCGCGGCGGATCTTCAGCGCGATCGCGTCGGCGTCGTCGGTCAGGTTGATGCGGCTCTGCTCCGAGGGGTCGGACTTGCTCATTTTCTTCGTGCCGTCGCGCAGGGACATCACGCGCGCAGCCACGCCCAGGATCACCGGCTCGATCAGCGGGAAGAAGTCCGTCTCATAGTCGTGATTGAATTTCTGGGCGATGTCGTTGGCAAGCTCCAGGTGCTGGCGCTGGTCGTCGCCCACCGGCACGCGCGTCGCGCGATAGGTCAGGATGTCGGCGGCCATCAGGTTCGGATAGACGAACAGCCCGGTGGAGGCGTTCTCCCGGTCTTTGCCCGCCTTGTCCTTGAACTGCGTCATGCGGTTGAGCCAGCCCATGCGGGCGACGCAGTTGAAGATCCAGGCCAGCCGCACATGCGCATGCACGGCGGACTGGTTGAACAGGATGTGGCGCGCGGGGTCGATGCCGATGGCAAGCAGGCTCGCCGTCATCTCGCGCGTCTGGCGCACGAGCAGCTTCGGGTCCTGCCAGACGGTCAGCGCGTGCAGATCGACGACGCAGTAGATGCACTCGTGGTCGGCCTGCAACGCCACCCAGTTCCGCATCGCGCCGAGATAGTTGCCGAGTTGCGGAACGCCGGATGGCTGGATGCCGGAAAAGACGCGGTGCATGGGATGCCTGATCGTGGGGGACAAGGCGGCGTTTTCCGGCGCCGGGCGGCGCCGGTCAACCCTGCACGGCAGCGGCGCGGCGGCGGCGGCCGAGGCGTGCGAGCACGTCCTGGACGCTGAACGCGCCCAGCATTTGCCCGGCCAGGCCATAGGCCGCCATCCCGCCGGACACCAGCAGCGCCAGCCCGATCCAGCGCAGCCCGTGTCCGCCCCCGGTGTCGAGCGCGGCATAGACGCTGCGCTGCATCGCCCACAGCACGGCGACCATGGCCGCAGAGGCCGCCAGCATGCGCGGCACGCGCCGCAGCAGCACCGCATCGGCGACCAGATGCCCGCGCCGGTGCAGCAGCGCCGCCAGCGCCGCCACGTTGGCCCAGGCCGCGACGGTGGAGGCGAGCGGCGGCCCGAGGTGCTGCAGCGGCACCATGAAGGCAAGGTTGAGCGCGAGATTGATCGCCACCGCCGCCATGCCGACCTTCACCGGCACCGCGGTATCGCCGCGGGCGAAGAAGGCCGGCACCAGCACCTTGACCAGCACGAAGGCCGGCAGGCCGGCGCCGTAGGCCGCCAGCGCCTGCGCCGATTTCAGCACCGCATCCGGATGAAAGGCGCCGCGGCCGAACAGCACGGCGATGATCGGCACGTTGCACACCATCAGCGCCAGTGCCGCCGGCAGCGTCAGCAGCAGCGCGTATTCGATGGCGCGGTTGAGCGTGGCGACGGCTTCCCGCGGTGCGGCGCCATGCACCTGGCGCGACAGCGTGGGCAGCAGCGCCGTGCCGACGGCCGCGCCGATGGTGCCGAGCGGCAACTGGTTCACCCGGTCGGCATAATACAGCACCGAGACGGTGCCCGGCGCCAGCAGGCTGCCGATGATCACGTCCACCGACAGGTTGAGCTGCGTCACCCCCGCGCCGACCAGCCCCGGTGTCATGCGCCGCAGCAGCAGGCGCACCGGTGGCGTCAGGCGCGGGCGCGGCAGCGTCAGATGCATCCCGGCCCGCCGCGCCGCCCATACCACCAGCGCCAGCTGCAGCACGCCGGACACCGCGACGCCGAGCGCGAGCGCGTGCCCTTCGGTCGGCACCACCCCGATCAGGCCGAGCATGAAGGCGATCGAGGTGAGGTTGTAGAGGATCGGCGCGGCGGCGGCGGCGGCGAAGCGGTCCAGCCCGTTCAGCACCCCGGACACCAGCGCGGTCAGGCAGATCAGCGGCATGTAGGGGAAGGCGATCCGGCTCAGCGTCACGGCGAGCTGGAACTTGGCCGGCAGGTCGGAAAACCCCGGCGCGATCACCGCCAGCACCTGCGGCATGAAGACCTCGGCGAGCACGGTCAGGCCGACCAGCCAGAATGCCATGACCGAGGCCGCCTGGCCGGCGAACGCCGCCGCCGCGCCCCGCCCTTCCGTGGTCAGGATGCCGGCGAAGGCGGGCACGAAGGCGGCGTTGAAGGCCCCCTCGCCGAACAGGCGGCGGAACAGGTTGGGCAGCCGGTTGGCGACGAAGAACGCATCCGCGACCGGCCCCGCGCCGAGCATCGCCGCGATCAGGATGTCGCGCGCGAAGCCGAGGAGACGGCTGGCCATCGTCCAGCCGCCGACGGTGAGGATGCCGCGAACCATGCGCTCCCTTAGACCACGACACCCCGCCGGGGCTACTCGTCCCGCAGCCGGCGGGCCAGCAAGGCGGCGATGGCCTGCGCCAGCGTGATGCGTTCGCCCAGCACCCCGGCGACGGCGGCACAGACCGGCACCGCGACCCCCAGCTTCAGCGCCCGCGCCACCAATGCGGGGGCGGTGGCCACGCCTTCGGTCACGGCGGTGCGCGCGGCCAGGATCTCGGCCGGCCGCGCCCCGGCACCCAACGCCAGACCGAAACTATAGTTGCGACTCGCCTCCGAGGTGCAGGTGAGCAGCAGATCGCCCATGCCCGACAGGCCGCTCACCGTCTCCGCCCGTCCGCCGAGTGCGACCGCGAGGCGGGCAAGTTCGGCAAGGCCGCGGGTGACCAGCGCCGCGCGCGCGTTCTCGCCGAGGCCGGCGCCGATCACCGCGCCGGCGGCGATGGCGACGACGTTCTTGGCGGCGCCGCCGACCTGCGCGCCCACCGGGTCGTCATTGCCATAGAGACGGAATGGCGGCGTCGCCAGCGCCACGATCGCCTCATTGCGGAGCATTTCGGACTCCGCCGCCAGCACCACCGCCGTGGGCAGGCCGGCGGCGACCTCGCGCGCAAAGCTCGGTCCGGTCAGCACCGCGGCCGGCCGGCCCGGCTGCACCGCGGCGAGGATTTCGAGCGGCAGCGCCAGCGTCTCCGCCTCGATGCCCTTGGCACAGCAGATCAGCGGCCCGCCCGGCGGCAGGGCGGCGGCGACGGCGCGCAGATGCTGCAGCGGCACCGCGAGCAGGACGAGGTCGGCCACGGGCAGCGCGCCGGTGACGCGGATTTCGGGTGGCAGCGTGATGCCGCGCAGCCGCTCGCCGACGCGCGCGGGGGTGCGCGCCCACAGCGTCACGGCGCGGCCGGCGCGGTGCGCCTGCAGCGCCAGCGCCAGCCCCCAGGCACCGGCGCCGATGACGGCGACGCCGGGGGCGGCGGGGGTGGCGGGTCGGGAAGCGGTCATGCGCGCGAGCGTAGCGCCGCCGCGGCGTCAGTCCATCACCGCCGTGTGGTGCCCCTCCGACGCCGCAGGCGGCGCCACGCCGGGGCGGCGCATCAGGAACAGCAGCAGCAGCGCCGGCAGGGTCGTCAGCATCATGAACTTGTAGTCGTCGATATAGGCGATGATCAGCGCCTGGTTGTTGATGATGGCATCGAGCACCTGCGCGCCGGCGTTGCGCGCCGGATCGAGGTAGCGCGTCACCGCGCCGCCGTCCTGCAGCGCGCGGTTGAACGGGTTGACGAAGGCGCCCAGCTCGCTGTGCACCACCTGCACGTTGTGCGCGAGCAGCGCGGAGGTGACGGAAACGCCGATGGCGCTGCCGATGTTGCGGAACAGCGCGAGCAACGCCGTGGCCTGGGTGCGCAGCGGCGGCGGCAGGGTCGCGAACGCCACCACCTGCAGCGGGATGAACACGAAGCCGAGCGCCGCCCCCTGCACCACCAGCGTCGCGATCATCGACCACTGGTCGACATCCGGGGTCCAGGTCGTCGATTCGTAGAGCGACCAGATCAGCAACAGCAGCCCGAACCCCATCAGCTTGCGCGGATCGAAGCGGGCCGCCAGCTTGCCGGCAAGCATCATGCACGCCATCGTGCCGACGCCGCGCGGCGCCATCACCAGACCCGCCGTGGCCACCGGGTAGTTGCCGAGCGTCTGCAGCCACGGCGCGAGCAGCGCCGAGGTCGCCAGCAGCATCACGCCGACCGCGAACATCATCGCCAGGGCGGCGGCGAAATTGATGTCCCTGAACAGACGCGGCATGATGAACGGCCGCTCCGCGGTCGCCAGATGCACCACGAACAGATAGATGCCGAGCCCGGCCAGCACCGCCTCGGTGATGATCTCGCCGGAGGAGAACCAGTCCTTGTCCTGGCCGCGGTCGAGCATCATCTGCAGCGCGCCGAGGCCAAGCGCGAGCACGCCGAAGCCGGTCCAGTCGAAGCGCAGGCTCGGGTCGGTCGGCGTCTTCGGCATGAACAGCAGCAGACCGGCGACGCCGAGCACGCCGAACGGCAGGTTGACATAGAATACCCAGCGCCAGTTGTACATGTCGGTCAGATAGCCGCCGAGCGTCGGACCCAGGATCGGTCCGACCATGACGCCCATGCCCCACACCGCCATCGCGGTGCCGCGCTGCGCCGCCGGATAGATGTCGAGCATCAGCGCCTGCGACAGCGGTGCCAGCGCCGCGCCGAACATGCCCTGCGCCAGACGGAACGCCACCATCTGCGGCAGCGACTGGGCGATGCCGCACAGCATCGACACCGCGGTGAAGCCGACGACACAGAGAATGAACAGGTTCTTCCGGCCGAACCGCGCCGCCAGCCAGCCGACCGGCGCCGTCATGATCGCCGCCGCCACCACGTAGGACGTGAGCACCCAGGTGATCTGGTCCGCGGTCGCGGACAGGCTGCCCTGCATGTACGGCAGCGCCACGTTCGCGATCGTCGAATCGAGCGCCTGCATCAACGTGGCGATCATGGCGCAGGCGGTGATCAGCGCCCGATGCGGCACCGGGCGGTCGGCAGCGGAGGCGATCGCGGTCACGGCAGCAGGTCGGCGAAGTGGCGCGTGTGGCCGGTGTCGATGTCGGCTTCCACGCTCATGCCCGCGCTCAACGGCGGGTCGCCGGGCTTGCGGTCGATATGGATGCGCACCGGCAGCCGCTGCACCACCTTCACCCAGTTGCCCGAGGAGTTCTGTGCCGGCAGGATGGAGAATTCCGAGGTGGACGCCGGCGCGATGCTTTCCACCGTGCCCTGCCAGACGCGGCCGGGGTAGGTATCGACCGTCACCTCGACCGGATCGCCGGGCTTCACCCAGGTCAGCTCGGTTTCCTTCGGATTCGCCTCCACCCACATATCGCTGTCGGAGACAAGGCCGAACGCCGCCTGCGAGGCCGCGAGATACATGCCGGGCTGCGCCGATTCGACATTGGTGACGATGCCGCTGAACAGCGCGTAAACGACCGTATGGTCCATCTGGCGCTGGAACTCATCCACCTGCGCCTCGGCCTGCAGGTATTGCGGCATCGTGGTCACGTCGGCATCCGGGTTGCCGCCGAGGCGGGCGAGCTGCACCTTCGCCTGTTCCTTCAGGCTTTCCACCGCGGCCTTGTCAGAGGCGAGCCTGAAGCGGGCGTCGTCATACTCGGCGCGGGTGACGCCGCCGCTCTTCACCAGGCCGGCATAGCGGTCGAAATTCGCCTGGTCGGCGTCCACCTGCGCCTGCCGTGTCGTCACGTCGCTCAGCATCCGCCTGTAGTCGCGCTGCATGGACTGCAGGATCAGCGCGGTCTGCGCCAGGTTCGCCCTGGCGCCGGCCAGCGCGATGCGCACCTGCCGGTCCTGCAGCCGGAACAGCGGATCGCCCTTGTTGACGTGCTGGCCTTCATGCACGTCGACCGCGCCGATGATGCCGGAGATGTCGTCGGAGACGGCGAGCTTGGCGGCGCGCACATAGGCGTCGTCGATCGAGACGAAGCGTCCGCTCTGCAGCCACCACCAGGCCGCGCCGACCGCCACCACGGCGATGCCGCCCAGCATCAGCAGCGGGCGCAGCACCTTCGCGCGCGACCGGCGCGTCACGCCGACCGGGATCGCGTCGCGCGCCGTGGTCGCCGAGGCCATCAGGCGACCGCCTTGGCGGCAGCATCCCGCTCCGGCGGGCGATGCCGGCACTCGCCGAGGATGGTGGCCTTCATGCGCTTCAGTCCTTCGATCATCGTCTGCTCGGTCTCGGGGTCGATATCCGCGGTGGCCATGCGGTGCATGGCGGCGCGCTCGGTGTGCAGTTCGGCGAGCACAGGCGTGGCGGGCGGCAGCAGATGCAGCCGCCAGATGCGCCGGTCTTTCGGGTCCGGCCGCCGCTCCACCATGCCGCGCGTCTCCAGCCGGTCGATCAGCCGCGCCACGGTGATCGGCTCGACCTCCAGGATTTCCGACAGCTCCTTCTGCGACAGGCCCGGCTGGCGATCGAGCCAGAACAGGATCACCCATTGCGCCCGCGTCAGCCCGCGGCTGCTGGCGCGCTTGTCCGCCTCGTGGCGCAGCAGGCGGGCCACATCGTGCAGCAGGAACAGCAGGTCCGGGGTCTCGCTCATCCGCCATATGATAAGCAGCGTTATCGTGACGTGCAGCGGGCACCGCATGCCGGCCACGCATGGCAGGGGGGCAGCCGCTCGGGGGCGGCGGGCGGGACCGGCGGCGTGGTGCAGGCGCGTGCGCAGGCTTCGGCCTGCTGCTAGCATCGCGTCCGGGCGGCGGGGAGGCAGGCATGGACGGGCAGCACGACGACCGGCGCCGGCATCGCGAACCCGCAAGCGGCGCTGCTGGCGCGGCCCGATCCCGGCACCGTGATCGCGCACGCGTGGCGCACCACGATCTGGCCGGACAATTTCCTTTGAGCGCGGGGCCAGCATGACCGACACCGCGAAGCTGATCGCCGATATCGGCGGCACCAATGCCCGCTTCGCCATCGCGCGCGACGGGCGGGTGGAGCACCTGACCGTCCTGCCGACCGGCACGTATCCGACCATGCAGGACGCCGCGCGGGCATTTCTCGCCGGGCTGCCGGGCGACATCCGCGTCACGCGCGGCGCGCTCGATATCGCCGGGCCGGTGACCGGCGACCGCGTGCAGCTCACCAACAGCGGCTGGGCGTTCTCGGTCGCCGCGGCGAAGGCGGAACTGGGCTTCGACGACCTGCAGGTGGTGAACGACTTCGCCGCCGCGGCGCTCGGAATTCCGCGGCTGCAGTCCGCGGAATACGTGCAGGTCGGCGGCGGGACGCCGGTGCCGCACGGACCGATCGGCGTGATCGGTCCCGGCACCGGGCTCGGCGTCGCCGGCCTCGTGTTCGCCGACACCCGCTGGGTGGTGCTGCCGGGCGAGGGCGGCCACGCCACCATGCCGGCGGCGACGCGCGAGGAAGCCGCCATCCTCGACCTGCTGCGCGACCGCTACGGCCACGCCTCTGCCGAGCGCGTGCTGTCCGGCCACGGCCTGCAGAATCTGCACATGGCGCTGGCGACGCTGCGCGGCGAAACGCCGGCGCCGTTGACCGATCATGAAATCACCGCCGCGGCGCTCGCCGGCAGCGATGCGCTGTGCGGACATGTGCTGGACCTGTTCTGCGACATGCTCGGGACGGTTGCCGGCAACCTTGCGATCACGCTGGGCGCGGCCGGCGGCGTGTTCCTGATCGGCGGCATCCTGCCGCGCTTTGCCGACCGCTTCGCCGCCTCCGGTTTCCGCGCCCGCTTCGAGAGCAAGGGGCGGCTCGGCGACTACATGCGTGCGATCCCGACTTTCCTGGTCACGCACGAGAACCCGGCGCTGCTCGGCCTCGCCGGGCTTGCGTGAGCCGCCCCCTGACGGAGCCGCCAATGACCAAGCTGCATGTCACCGACTGGGACCGCGACGCGGCGCTGACCACCGCGCGCATCCTGCTGGAGATCAGGGCGGTGAATTTCCGCCCCGCCGAGCCGTACACCTTCACCTCCGGCTGGAAGTCGCCGGTCTATATCGACTGCCGCCGCATCATCTATTTCCCGCGCGCGCGCACCAAGATCTGCGAACTCGCGGTGGAGAAGATCGGCCGCCATGTCGGCTACGAGAGCATCGACGTGGTGGCCGGCGGCGAGACCGCGGGGATTCCCTTCGCCGCCTGGATCGCCGACCGGCTGCTGACGCCGATGGCCTATGTGCGCAAGCAGCCGAAAGGCTTCGGCCGCAACGCGCTGATCGAGGGCGACGTGCCGGAGGGCAGGCGCACGCTGCTGGTCGAGGACCTGACCACCGACGGGCAGAGCAAGGTGCGCTTCGCGACCGCGCTGCGCGACGCCGGCGCGATCGTCGATCATGCCTTCGTGGTGTTCTTCTACGGCGTGTTCCCCGGCAGCTTCGAGACGCTGGCGCGCATGCAGGTCGCCCTGCATCATCTGTGCACCTGGTGGGACGTGCTGGAAGCGTGCCGCGACCGGCCGTATTTCGACGACACGGCGCTGGCGGAAGTGCGGCGCTTCCTGGAGAATCCGGTCGCGTGGTCGGCAGCCCACGGCGGCGTCGCCAGCGCCGAGGAAGCGGCGGCGCGCAAGGCCGGGAGGGATTAGCCCGCGGGCGCATAAGCGAAGCGCCGTGCGCCGACGCAGGCCGCGCAAACGGGGTCGTCAGCGTCGTTCCCGGTCGGCTTGCTCCGAATCGCTTACCTTATCCCGTGTGCTAACAGGGACGCGTCAGCGCCGCCGTCGTGACGTGCGTCGGCGCATGACGCTTCGCTCATGCGCCCTACGCGGGCTAGCTGAACGATGCGCCAGGGACTACGTTGCGGAATGATCCGTGTCGCTGACGAAAGTATGTCGAGATGCACAGACGCCGGAATCAACCGCGCGTTCAGAAGACCATCGGCCACAAGCTCGCCGAATTGGAAGACCACCTGTTGCTGCTTTCTCAGGCCCTCGACGGCCTAGAAAGCGGGCAAATAGCTCATTTTCGCCACCTCGCGGCAGAGTTGCGAGTCCTAATCTGCGAGTCTTCTGGCACCGACGGTCTGCTCTGGCGTCTTGCTGACGAACTGCGGGTGGATGACGTTGTGGTTCTGCACCAGATTGGCAATGTCGATCCGGCGCATCCACTGGCTCAAGGACTACGCTTTCACTTCTTGCCCCTCTGCTCGCCCGGCCACGGCGATCCGCGACTGCCGATTGAGGCGTATTCGCTCCGCGACATCATCAGGGCACATGAAGCGATCTTCGGTTCAGGCCAGGGGATCACTCACCAGCGCCTCATCAAGTGGCTCTGCGAGCAGGTTGGTTCTGGCCACGAAGACGAAGGAATTGCCCCCCCTTTGGCTGAGTTGAACAGTGTTCTTATCGGTAACGCACAGGCGTTCTTCGGAGTCCTGCAAGCGGATGCAGTGCTGACGGCTG
>JAJZVE010001080.1 GCA_021845835.1 Pseudomonadota bacterium
CGCCGCGCGGGATCAGCGCCAGCCGGTCAGTCTCCGGCGCCTGCACCGCGAACACGATCGCGGCGCCGGCCAGGGCGGCGGCGGCATCGGGCGCGATCTCGGCGCCGGCGGACTGGAACTCGGCGTCGGAGATGGCGGAGGACTGGCCGGCGCCGGACTCGACCGCGACGGTCAGTCCGAGGCCGATCAGTTTCTTCACCGTCTCGGGCGTGGCCGCGACGCGCGTCTCGAAGGCGCGTGTCTCCTTCAGCACTGCAAGACGCATCAAAACGCTTCCTTTAGGGCTTGCCGGCAGGTGGGACGGGCATGACGCGGCGCACCATGCCGCCCTCGCGCAACGACGGCAAGAGGGCGCAAGGGTGCCATCCACGCCCCGGCGGCAGCCCTGACCTCAGCCTGAAAGCGGCGTTATTCCCCGGCGCTCAGGGCGACGCCTTGGCCGCCGCCTTGCCGGGCGCCTGCGCGTCGCGGCGCAGCCGGTGCTCGCCCAGGAACAGCAGGATCGGGGCGGCGATGAAGATGGAGGAGGAGGTGCCGACCACGATGCCTAACAGCATCACCCAGGCGAACCCGGAAAGGGTGGCACCGCCGAACAGCGCGAGCGGCAGCGAGGCGAGGAACACGGTGGCGGACGTGCCGAGGGTGCGGTTCAGCGTCTCGTTGATCGACAGGTCGATCAGGTCGCGCAGCGGCATGGTCTTGTATTTGCGCAGGTTCTCGCGCACCCGGTCATAGACCACCACCTTGTCGTTGGTGGAATAGCCGAGCACGGTCAGGATCGCCGCGACCATGACCAGATCGAACTCGAACCGGGTCAGCGCCAGGAAGCCGATCGTCTTGGTGATGTCGAGCAGCAGCGTCACCACCGCGCCGACGGCGAACTGCCACTCGAAGCGGAACCAGATATAGACCAGGATCATCAGCAGGCTGATGCCCAGCGCCAGCAGGCCGTTGCGGTACAGTTCCGCCGACACCGACGGGCCGACCGCGTCGGTGCGGACCACGCGGCTGCCGGGCTGCGCCGTGTCCAGCGCCGCGCGCACCTTGTTCACCACCGCCTGGGTCGCTTTCGCGTTCGGCTGCGCCTCCATGCGCACCAGCACGTCATCCGGCGCGCCGAAGCGCTGCACCCCCGGCTCGCGCAGGCCCTGCGCGGTCAGCCCGGCGCGGATCTTCGCCAGGTTGGCCGGGCCTTCGGTGTGCACCTCCATGACGATGCCGCCGGCGAAGTCGATGCCGAGGTTCAATCCGGGGTAGAAGAACAGCACCACCGACAGCGTGGACAGCACCGCCGAGGTGGCGATGCCGAGGAACCGCCCGCGCATGAAGCGGATGCGGGTGCCATCGGGGACGAAGCGCAGCGTGGGGCGCAGGAACATCGGGGCCGCTCCTCAGACCGGCAGCGCCGTCGGGCGCGTGGCGGCATACCAGCGCACCATCAGCAGGCGCGCGACCATGGTCGCGGTGAACAACGTGGTGACGATGCCGACGGTGATGGTGACGGCGAAGCCGCGCACCGGCCCGCTGCCGAAGATGAACAGCATGACATGGGCGAGGAAGGTCGTCATGTTGCTGTCGATGATGGTGGAATAGGCGCGGCGGAAGCCGGCCTCCATCGCGTTCAGCGGCGTCCGCCCGTTCTTCACTTCCTCGCGGATGCGCTCGTTGATCAGGATGTTGGCGTCCACCGCCATGCCGAGCGTCAGCAGGATGCCGGCCATGCCGGGCAGCGTCAGCGTCGCCTGCAGCAGGCTCAGGATCGCCAGCATCAGGAACAGGTTGAACACCAGGGCGAGGTTCGCGATCCAGCCGAACAGCCCGTAGAACACGCCCATGAACACGATGACGAACAGGAAGCCGACGGCGAGCGAGATCGCCCCGGCCCGGATCGCATCGGCCCCGAGCTCCGGCCCGACGCTGCGTTCCTCCACCACCGTCAGCGGCGCCGGCAGGGCGCCGGCGCGCAGCAGCACGGCGAGGTCGGTCGCGGAGGCGGCGGTGAAGTTGCCGGAAATCTGGCCGCGCCCGCCGGTGATCGCCTCGCGGATCACCGGGGCGCTGATCACCTTGTTGTCCAGCACGATCGCGAAGCGGTGGCCGACATTGGCGCGCGAGACATTGGCGAAGCGCCGCGTGCCGACGCTGTCGAAGGTGAAGTTGACCACCCAGTCGCCGGTCTGCGGGTTCTGGCCGGCGCGGGCGTCGGTCAGGTTGGCGCCGTCCACCTCCACGCGCTTGTAGACCGCGATCTTCTCGCCCGGCCGGTCGGTCAGCGGCAGGAAGGCGACGCCGGGCGGCGGCACCGGCGCCGTCGGGTTGGCGGCCTCATCCACCAGCTGGAACGTCATCCGCGCGGTCTTGCCCAGCAGGTCCTTGATCCGCTTGGGGTCCTCCACGCCCGGCAACTGCACCACGATGCGGTCGCGGCCCTGGCGGGTGATGATGGGATCGACCACGCCGGTCTCGTCGATGCGCCGCCGCACGATCTCGATCGACTGCTGCACCGCCTGGGTGGCGCGCTCGGTCAGCGCCACCTCGAGAT
>JAJZVE010000035.1 GCA_021845835.1 Pseudomonadota bacterium
TCGGCGAAATCGGCCGCACGCCCGCGGCGCCGCCCACGGAGGCGCCGCGATGAGCCGCTCCGTCCTGATCGCGCTGGCCGCGGCCGTCGTCGTGCTGCTGCTCGCCGATGCCAGCATGTTCACCGTGTCGCAGACCGAGCAGGCGCTGGTGACGCAGCTCGGCCAGCCGGTGCGCGTGATCGAACAGCCGGGACTGCACGTCAAGATGCCGCTGGTGCAGACCGTGATCTTCTTCGACCATCGCCTGCTCGACTACGAAGTGCCGCCGGAGGAGGTGATCCTGGGCGACCAGCGGCGGCTGATCGTGGACAGCTTCACGCGCTTCCGCATCGTCGATCCGCTGCGCTACTATCAGTCGGTCGGCATCGGCGAGGACGGCATCCGCGCGCGGCTCAACTCGGTGGTGTCGTCGGCGCTGCGCCGCGTGCTGGGCAACGAACAGTTGCTGAACGTGCTGTCCTCGCAGCGCGGCCGCATCATGGGGCTGATCCGCGACCAGTCGAACACCGAGATGCGCGGCTTCGGCGTGACGGTGGAGGACGTGCGCATCCGCCGCGCCGACCTGCCGGAGGAGAACACGCAGGCGGTGCTGGCGCGCATGCAGTCCGAGAGCGAGCGGGTGGCCAAGCAGGCGCGCGCCGAGGGCGCCGAGGCGGCGGCGAAGATCAAGGCCAATGCCGAGCGCGAGCGCACCGTACTGCTGGCCAACGCGCGCGCCACCGCCGACCAGTTGCGCGGCGAGGGCGAGGCGCGGTCGATCGCCATCTATGCCGACGCGGTGGAGCGTGACCCCGGCTTCTTCCAGACCTGGCGGACGCTGCAGGCGTATCGCGACGGCTTCGGCGCCGGCCGGTCGCGACTTGTGCTCACGCCCGGCGCCGAGTTCCTGAAGCTGCTGAGCCAGGCGCCGCGTCCGGGCGATGGCGATGCGGCCGCCCCTGCCACCGCGGCATCGCCATGATCTCGCGATCTCACGAACATGCGAGCGGGGCGGCGCAACCGACGCTTGCCGACGAACGCCGTCCGCTCAACACTGCCGCTTTTCCCTGAGGGACCGACCCCGATGCGCTGCGTGACAATCCGCTCCGTTCGAGCCGCCTCGCTGGCGCTGGCGACCACGCTGGCGCTGCCGGCGCTGCCTGCCTTCGTCTCGCCCGCCTACGCCCGTCCGGCACCGGACAGTTTCGCCGATCTGGCGGCGAAACTGCTGCCGGCAGTGGTGAATATCTCGTCGAGCCAGACGGTGATGGCGCAGAACGGCCCAGGTCCGAATCTCGGTCCCGAGATGCCGCAGTTCCCGCCCGGCTCGCCGTTCGAGCAGTTGTTCCGCGACTTCCTGGAACGCAACCACCGCAACCACGACAATCCGCAGATGCCGCCGCGGAAGATGCAAAGCCTCGGGTCCGGCTTCATCATCGACCCGAAAGGCGTCGTGGTGACCAACAACCACGTGGTCGAGGGCGCGGACGAGATCACGGTGACGCTGCAGGACGGCACCACGCTGAAGGCGAAAGTGGTCGGCCGCGACACCAAGACCGACCTCGCGGTGCTGAAGGTGACGACCGCCAGGCCGCTGCCGGCGCTGGCGTTCGGCGATTCCGACAAGTCGCGCGTCGGCGACTGGGTGCTGGCGATCGGCAACCCGTTCGGCCTCGGCGGCACCGTGACCGCCGGCATCGTCTCGGCGCGCGGGCGCGACATCCAGCAGGGGCCGTACGACAACTTCATCCAGACCGACGCGCCGATCAACCGCGGCAATTCCGGCGGCCCGCTGTTCAACATGGACGGCGAGATAATCGGCATCAATACGGCGATCTACTCGCCCTCCGGCGGCTCGATCGGCATCGGCTTCTCGATCCCGGCCAACCTCGCCAAGACGGTGGTGGAGCAGTTGCGCGACTACGGCCATCCGCGGCGCGGCTGGCTCGGCGTGAAGATCCAGCAGGTGACGCCCGATATCGCCGAGAGCCTGGGGCTGAAGGAGCCGTCGGGTGCGATGGTCGCGGCGGTGGACGATGCCGGGCCGGCAGCCAAGGGGAAGCTGCGCACCGGCGACATCATCCTGAAATTCGACAATCAGGACGTGAAGGAAATGCGCACGCTGCCGCGCATCGTGGCTGAGACCGAGATCAACAAGCAGGTGCCGGTGACGGTGTGGCGCGACGGCCACGAACAGACCTTGGATGTCACGGTGGGCGAGTTGCCCGACGACCAGCAGACCCAGCTCGCCGCCACCACCCCGGACAAGCCGGTGCCGGCGAAGCCGCTGCAGTTGGAGGGTCTCGGTCTGCAACTGGCGCCGATCAGCCAGGACACGCGCGACAAGTACCAGATCGGCCAGGACCAGAAGGGCGTGGTCATCACCGACGTGGCGCAGGGCACGCCGGCCGCCGATCGCGGCCTCAAGCCCGGCGACGTGATCGTGGAAGTGCAGCAGGAGGAAGTGACCAGCCCCGCCGACGTGCAGGACCGGGTGGAGAAGGTGCGCAAGTCCGGCCGCAGCTCGGTGCTGTTCCTGGTGCAGAGCGGCGACGGACTGCGCTGGGTGCCGCTGTCGCTGAAGCCGGACACCAACCGGCAGCCGGGGTAGGCGGCAGCGGAAAAGGAAAGCAGGTTGCTTTATTAAGTGCCGTTAACGATCTGGCTCAGGTGGTACCCTTGCGCGAACAGCAGGGCCCGCAGCCCGGCGTGATCGACGCGGGCGCGGGCGGCGCGGGCGACGATCGGCTTGGCGTGGAAGGCGACGCCCAGCCCGGCCTCCCGGATCATGGCCAGATCGTTGGCGCCGTCACCGACCGCGAGGGTCGCCACCATGCGCAGGCCCCGCGCCGCCGCCAGCTCGCGCAGGGTGGCGAGCTTGGCGTCGCGGTCCAGGATCGGCTCGCCGACCGCCCCGGTCAGTTGCGCGCCGTCGTCCAGCAGCACGTTGGCGCGGTGGTGGTCGAAGCCCAGCATCGCCGCGACGCGGCCGGTGAAGAAGCTGAAGCCGCCGGACACCAGCGCCGTGGTGGCGTTGTGCGCCCGCATGGTGGCGACCAGTTCCCGCGCGCCCTGGGTCAGGCGGGTGCGCGCCCAGGTCTGCTCCAGCGCCTCCAGCTTCAGGCCGCGCAGCATGGAGACGCGCAGCCGCAGCGCCTCCGCGAAGTCGATCTCGCCGTTCATGCTGCGCCGCGTGATGGCGGCGATCTTCTCCTTCAGGCCCGCGAAGGCGGCGAGTTCGTCCAGCGTCTCGCCGGTGACGATGGTGCTGTCCATGTCGGCGACCAGCAGCCCCTTGCGCCGGCCGCGCGCGCGGGTGGTGATGGCATCGACCGCTGCCCCCTCCAGCGCCGCCGCGATTGCGTCCGGCTCGGGCGGGGCGGGGCAGGGGATGTCGGCGGCTTCCCCGGGGGAGAGCACGTGCGCGGATCCGCCCCCCACCGCCTCGCGGACGCGCACGATCAGGGCGGCGGCGAGGGTGGTCGCGGCGCGGTCGGCGATCAGGGTCAGGACGTGGCTCATGGCGCGCCTATGCGTGCCCGGACGCCGCGCCGCAAGCGATGGTTGAGCTGCGCCCCGCGCTGATCGTTGCCGGCCCGACCGCGAGCGGCAAGTCGGCGCTGGCGCTGGCGCTGGCCGAGGCGCTCGGCGGCGTGGTCATCAACGCCGACGCGATGCAGGTCTATCGCGAGCTGCGCATCGTCACCGCCCGCCCGACCGCGGAGGAGGAGGCGCGCGTGCCGCACCGTCTCTACGGCATCCGCCCGGCCGCCGAGGCGGGCAGCGTCGCCTGGTGGCGCGAGCAGGCGTTGCGCACGATGGCGGAGGCGGCGCTGCCGATCCTGTGCGGCGGCAGCGGCCTCTATCTCGCGGCGCTGACCGAGGGCCTTGCCCCGATCCCCGACCCCGGCGCGGCGGCGCGGGCAGAGGCGCGGCGGCGTCTGGCCGAACAGGGGCCGGCGGCGCTGCACGCCGCCCTCGCTGCGGTCGATCCGGCAACGGCGTCGCGGCTGCGCCCCAGCGACAGCCAGCGCGTCGCCCGCGCGTGGGAGGTGTGGGCCGGCACCGGAAGCGGCCTCGCCGTCTGGCAGGCGGAACGCGGCACGCCGGCGCCCTACCGCTTTGCCGCCATCCGGATCGACCCGCCGCGCGCCGCCCTGCGCGCGGCGATTGCCGGCCGCTTCGCCGCCATGCTGGCGGCGGGCGCGGTTGCCGAGGTGGCGGCGCTGCTGGCGCTCGGGCTCGATCCGGCGCTGCCGGCGATGCGGGCGCATGGTGTGCCGGAACTTGCTGCCTATCTGCATGGCGAGATCGATCTCGCCGAGGCGGCGCGGCGTGTCGAACTGGTGACCGGCCAGTATGCCAAGCGCCAGACGACGTGGCTGCGCCACCACCCGCTCGCCCCCCCGGAGCGCACGCATACGATCCATGCGCGCGTGACAGATCTTACGCAATTCTCGGCAAGCGACATGGCCATATTGCGGAACTTTCTTCACGGGCCGGGTTGACGCATCGCAGCCTCGCGGTTAATCACCGCGCCATGAGCACCATCGCCCCCGCCGCATCCCCCGAACCCGCGACCCAGTCGGGCGCCGACGTCCTGCTGCGCGCGCTCAAGGACCAGGGGGTCGAGGTCGTGTTCGGCTACCCGGGCGGCGCGGTGCTGCCGATCTACGATGCGATCTTCCAGCAGAACGCGATCCGCCACATCCTGGTGCGCCACGAGCAGGCGGCGGTGCATGCCGCGGAGGGCTATGCGCGCTCCACCGGGCGCGTTGGCGTGGTGCTGGTGACGAGCGGGCCGGGTGCCACCAATGCCGTCACCGGGCTGGTCGATGCGCTGATGGACAGCGTGCCGGTGGTGTGCCTGACCGGCCAGGTGCCGACGCACCTGATCGGCAACGACGCTTTCCAGGAAGCCGACACGACGGGGATCACGCGCCCGGCCAGCAAGCACAACTATCTGGTCAAGCGCAGCGAGGATCTCGCCCGCGTGGTCCACGAGGCGTTCTATGTGGCGCGCAGCGGCCGGCCGGGGCCGGTGGTGATCGACCTGCCGAAGGACATCCTGATCGGCGCCGCCCCCTATGTGCCACCGCCGACCGCGCCGCACCGCAGCTATCGCCCGCAGACCGAGCCGGACGCGGGCGCCATCGCCCGCGCCGTGGCGCTGCTGAAGGCGGCGAAGCGGCCGGTGATCTACGTCGGCGGCGGCGTCATCAATGCCGGCGATGCCGCCAGCGAGGCGCTGCGCCGCTTCGTGCGCAAGACCGGGTTTCCCTGCACCAGCACGCTGATGGGTCTCGGCGCCTACCCGGCGAGCGATCCGCAGTTCCTCGGCATGCTCGGCATGCACGGCACCTACGAAGCCAATCTGACGATGCACGGCTGCGACGTGATGCTGAATGTCGGCGCCCGCTTCGACGACCGCGTGACCGGCAAGCTCGCCGCGTTCAGCCCGCACGCGCGGAAAATCCACATCGATATCGATCCCTCCAGCATCAACAAGAACGTGCCTGTGGACGTGCCGGTGGTCGCCGATGCCGCCCGCGCGCTGGCGGCGCTGATCGAGGCGTGGGACGCCGACGAAACGGCGCCGGACCGCGCCGCGCTGGTCGCGTGGTGGCGGCAGATCGACCAGTGGCGGGCGAAGGACTCGCTGCGCTACACGCAATCGCGCAGCACCGGCGCGATCATCAAGCCGCAATACGCGATCCAGCGCCTGTATGAGATCACGCGCGAGTCGGGCCGCGAGACCTACATCACCACCGAAGTCGGCCAGCATCAGATGTGGGCCGCGCAGTTCTTCAGGTTCGAGCAGCCGAACCACTGGATGACCAGCGGCGGCCTCGGCACGATGGGCTATGGCCTGCCGGCCGCGATGGGCGTGCAGATCGCGCATCCCGAGGCGCTGGTGATCGATATCGCCGGCGAGGCCAGCATCCTGATGAACATCCAGGAGATGGCGACGCTGGCGCAGTACCGGCTGCCGGTGAAGGTGTTCATCCTCAACAACCAGTACATGGGCATGGTGCGGCAGTGGCAGGAGCTGCTGCACGGCGGCCGCTATTCGGAAAGCTACTCGGCGGCGCTGCCGGACTTCGTCAGGCTGGCGGAGAGTTTCCACGGCACCGGCCTGCGCGCCCGCACGGTCGATGAGCTGGACGGCGTGATCCGCGCCATGCTGGCGAACCCCGGCCCGGTGATCGCCGAAATCGCCGTGGACGAGAAGGAAAACTGCTTCCCGATGATCCCGAGCGGTGCCGCGCACAACGAGATGATCCTCGGTCCCGAGCACGAGAACACCGCGGCGGGCATTACCGACGCCGGCCTGGTGCTGGTCTGATCCGCGATGCCCGCCCCCGTGGACAACGGTTTGCGTTCGGCGACGATCTCCGTGCTGGTGGAGAACGAGGCCGGCGTGCTGGCGCGCGTGATCGGTCTGTTCTCCGGCCGCGGCTACAACATCGAGAGCCTGACGGTGGCGCCGGTCGAGGACGGCCGCCACCGCAGCCGCATCAACGTCGTCACCAGCGGCACGGAGATGGTGATCGAGCAGATCAAGGCGCAGCTCGATCGCCTGGTGCCGGTGCATCGCGTCGCCGACCTGACGCAGCAAGGGCCGCACATTGCGCGCGAGATGGCGCTGGTCAAGGTGATCGCGGCCACCGGCGACAGGCGCAGCGAGGCGCTGCGGCTGGCCGATGCGTTCCGCGCCCGCGTGGTCGATGCGACGACCGAGAGTTTTGTCTTTGAGATGACCGGCAGCACCGACAAGCTGGATGCGTTCGTCGAGCTGATGCGCCCGCTCGGGCTTGCGGAGGTTTCGCGCACCGGCGTCGCGGCGATGGCGCGCGGCACGCGGGTGATCTGAAACGGGGGCGGCTTATCGGCGTAGGGCGGAAAAGCGAAGCGTATTCCGCCGTCTCCGCGCCGCACCGGAACCTGGGTGGAATGCGCTTCGCTTTTCCACCCTACGCAGTTGGCAAGACAGAGTCGGGGACAAGAAATGCGCGTTTACTACGACCGCGATGCGGACGTGAACCTGATCAAGGGCAAGAAGGTTGCGGTCATCGGCTATGGCAGCCAGGGCCACGCCCACGCCAACAACCTCAAGGACAGCGGCGTGGCCGACATCGTGGTCGGGCTGCGCGCCGGCTCCGCCGGTGTGGCAAAGGCGGAAGCCGCCGGCCTGCGCGTGATGGACGCGGGCGAGGCGGCGAAATGGGCCGACGTGGTGATGGTGCTGACGCCCGATGAAGGGCAGGGTGATCTGTACCGGGAAAAACTCGCGCCGAACATGCGTCCCGGCACGGCGCTGGCGTTCGCGCACGGGCTCAACATCCATTTCAACCTGATCGAGGCGCGCGCCGACATCGACGTGTTCATGATCGCGCCGAAAGGCCCCGGCCATACCGTGCGCAGCGAATACCAGCGCGGCGGCGGCGTGCCGTGCCTGGTCGCGGTGGCGCAGAACCCGTCCGGCAACGCGCTGGAGATCGCGCTGTCCTATGCCTCGGCGATCGGCGGCGGGCGCGCCGGCATCATCGAGACGACGTTCAAGGAGGAATGCGAGACCGACCTGTTCGGCGAACAGGTGGTGCTGTGCGGCGGCCTCGTCGAGCTGATCCGCGCCGGCTACGAGACGCTGGTGGAGGCGGGGTATGCGCCGGAAATGGCGTATTTCGAGTGCCTGCACGAAGTGAAGCTGATCGTCGACCTGATCTACGAGGGCGGCATCGCCAACATGAACTACTCGGTGAGCAACACCGCCGAGTACGGCGAGTACGTCTCCGGCCCGCGCGTCATCACGTCGGAAACCAAGGCGGAAATGAAGCGCATCCTGGACGACATCCAGAGCGGGCGGTTCGCGCGCGACTGGATGCTGGAGAACAAGGTCAACCAGGCGAGCTTCAAGGCGATGCGCCGCCGTGCCGCCGCGCATCCGATCGAGCAGGTGGGGGAGAAACTGCGCGCGATGATGCCGTGGATCGGCAAGAACCGGCTGGTGGACAAGAGCCGGAACTGAAGCGCAGCCAGTCGCCGCACTATTTCCCTCTTCGCCCCCGGGGGCGAAGAGGGAACGCGGGAAGAAGGCGCCACGGAGTACCTGATCTATCCCACCAGCTTGCAGCCGCCTTCCTGCATCGGCCGCCATGCCTGGTCCGGCGGCAATACCGAAATCAGCTTGTAGAAATCCCAGTCGCCCTTGCTCTCGGCAGGGGTTTTCGCCTGCATCAGGAATACCGGATGCAGCGCGCGGCCGTCGGCGCGAATCTCCGTCGTGCCGAACAGCGGATCCTGCACCGGTGCCTGCTTCATCGCCGCCACCACGGCGCGGCCGTCGTCGGACCTGCCGCCGAGTGTGGCGATCGTGCGCAGATAGACCAGCGTCGAGGAATAGCAGCCCGCCTGCATGTCGTTGGGCATGTTGTGGCGCGGGTGCCTGGCCTGGAAGCGGCGCGCGAAGGCGCGGCAGGCGTCGTCGTGGTCCCAGTAGAACGGCGTCACCATCAGGATGCCGCCCATCGCGGCGAGGCCGAGCGCCTGCGGAGCGTTGATGTTGACCACCGGCCCGGCCATCCGCATCGTCCGCGACAGGCCGAATTCCTTCGCCTGCTTCAGCGTGTTGGTGTTGTCGCCGCCGGCATTGGCGAGACCCAGCACATCGGCGCCGCTGGATTGCGCCTGCACCAGATACTGCGAGAAATCCGCGGTGCCGAGCGGATGCCGCACCTGGCCCAGCACCTCGCCGCCGGCGGCGCGCACCGCGTCGGCCATGCTGCTTTCCAGCACGTGCCCGAAGGCGTAGTCGGCGGTGAGGAAGAACCATTTCTTCCCGCCCTGTCCCACCACCGCGCGGCCGAGCGCGTGCCCCGCTTCCCAGGTGTCGTAGGTCCAGTGGACGAAGTTCGGCGAACACGCGGTCCCCGTCAGGTCTGACGTGCCGGCGCCGGAGCCGATCATGACGCGGTTCTTCTCCCGCACGACGGACGACACCGCCAGCGCCACCGCGGAGTTCGGCACGTCGAGGATCATGTCCACGCCCTCGGTGTCGAGCCAGCGGCGGGCGATGGCGGCGCCGAGGTCGGGCTTGTTCTGATGGTCGGCGGTGAGGATTTGGACCGGCCGCCCGGCCGGCGGCGCCCCGAAATCCTGCGCCGCCAGCTCCGCGCCGATCACCGAGCCGATGCCCTGGTAGTCGGAATAGACGCCCGACATGTCGTTCAGCACGCCGATCCTGAGCGGCGCGGCGTCGGCGCGCGCAGTGCGGGCACCGAGCGCCGCGGCGGCGGCAAGCCCGGTCAGCAGGGTACGGCGGTGCATGGCGGTTCCTCCTCCGGATTTGCGCCGAGTATGACGCACCCGGCGCGGTTCGGGGAGGGTCAGACGCGCTCGATCAGGGCTGCGATGCCCTGGCCGACGCCGATGCACATGGTCACCAGCGCGCGCTTGCCGCCCAGCTTTTCCAGCGCGTTCACCGCGGTCATGGCGAGCCGCGCGCCGGACGCGCCGAGCGGATGGCCGAGCGCGATGGCGCCGCCATGCGGATTGACGTGCGGCGCGTCGTCCGCCAGCCCGAGCTGGCGCGTCACCGCCAGCGCCTGGGCGGCGAACGCCTCGTTCAGCTCGATCACGTCGATGGCGCCAATGTCGAGGCCGAGCCGCGCCAGCAGTTTCCGGGTTGCCGGCGCCGGGCCGATGCCCATGATGCGGGGCGGCACGCCGGCGGTCGCCATCGCGACCACGCGCGCGCGCGGCGTCAGGCCGTGCCGCCGCGCCGCGGCTTCGGAAGCGATCAGCAGCGCCGCGGCACCATCGTTGACGCCGGAGGCGTTGCCGGCGGTGACGGTGCCGCCGTCCTTGCGGAACGGCGTCTTCAGCTTCGCCAGGCCCTCGGCGGTGGTCTCGGGGCGCGGGTGCTCGTCCTCGGCGACGATGGTCGTGCCCTTGCGGCCGGGGATTTCCACCGGCGCGATCTCGCGCGCGAAGAAGCCGGCGGCGCGGGCGGCGGCGGTGCGCTGCTGGGAGCGCAAGGCGAAGGCGTCCTGGTCGGCGCGCGCGACCTGGAAGTCGGCGGCGACGTTCTCCGCCGTCTCCGGCATCGAGTCGATCCCGTACTGCGCCCTCATCAGCGGATTGACGAAGCGCCAGCCGATCGTGCTGTCGTGGATGTCGGCCTGGCGGGCAAAGGCTTCGCTCGCCTTGCCCATGACGAACGGCGCGCGCGTCATGCTCTCGACGCCGCCGGCGATCATGAGATCCGCCTCGCCGGCGCGGATGGCACGGGCGGCGGTGCCGACGGCATCGAGGCCGGAGCCGCACAGCCGGTTGATGGTGGCCGCACCGACGGTTTCCGGCAGGCCGGCGAGCAGCAGGGCCATGCGCGCGACGTTGCGGTTGTCCTCGCCGGCCTGGTTGGCGCAGCCCATGATGACGTCATCGATCTGCGCCCAGTCCAGCGCCGCATGGCGCTGCTTCAGCACGCGCAGCGGATGCGCGGCGAGGTCGTCGGTGCGCACATCCTTCAGTGCGCCGGCGTAGCGGCCGATCGGCGTGCGCACGAAATCGCAGATATAGGCTTCAGGCATCGGGAGGTCTCCAGGACAAGGAAGGATCTTCCACGGACGGACCGCTTGCGGAAAGGGCCAGTTCGCGGGCGAGGGCGGGCCGGTAGGCGTCCGGGATCGGCACCTTGCGGCCCGCCTCGGGCGAGGCGAACACGGTGACGACGTGCGCGCGGTAGCACAGGCGGGCACCGATGCTGCCGGCCAGCCGGAACGCCAGCGACGAGCCGCCGATCTTCGTCAGCGCGACCACGGTGTCCAGCAGGTCGGGCGGGCGCATCATGCTGACGAAATCCACTTCCATCCGCACCACCGGCGTGCCGAAGCCGAACGCGCGGTTGATGTGCAGCCAGGAGACGTCGATGCGCTCAAGAAACCAGGCCTCGATCGCCTCCACCGCGAAATGAGCGACGCGCGGCGTATAGACGATGCGCGCCGCATCCGTGTCGCCGAAGGTCAGGCGGCGGCGGTGGACGAACAACGCGGGCGCAGCTTCCGGCGCGGGCGGGCGCGCCGGGTCATGCCGGTCGAAGGCGCTGGTCATTCCGCGGCAGCGTCGCGCCAGCCCTTGATCCACCATTTCACCGGCTTGGGCGTCCGCGTGCGCGGCTTGGCCGGAGGCCGCTCGCCCTTGGCTTTCGGCGGACGCCCGCGGCGGCGGACCACGGGTTGCCCCGCCGGCGGCGACTCGGCCGGTTGTGCCAGCGGCGTCGCGGCCAGCGCCGCGGCCAGTTGCCCCTGGGCCTGCTCAAGCGCCGCCACCGCCTCGTCGCGGGCGATGCTGACGTGGACGAGCTTGGTTTCCATATCGCGGATGCGCGCCAGCGCCGCGGCCAGCGCGCGTTCGGTGCGTTCGCGGGCGCTGCGCTCCTCGGTCAGGGCGGCGGCGGCGGCGTCGAGCCGGTTGGCGGACGGCTGGTCCGGACGCGAATTCACCACGACCACCGGGACATCGCCATCACTGACGAAACGGTGACGGTGCCGGGCGGGCCCATGCGGCTCGGACGGGCGCGGCCCGGCGGAGCGAGCCGCGGTGGGCCGCCCGTCCAGCCCGAGGGCACGGCGCATGCGCGCCTCCGCGGTCTGGAAGGTGGTGTCGGAAGCGGCGTTGGACTGATCCGGTCCAGTACCGAGCGGGCGATGACGTGTCACGGTTTTCCTGGCATGTAGAAATTTCCCGGTCCGCAGTGTGAGGAATGAGGGACGTGAGCGGGCAAAGGCCGGAAGGTCAGGCGCATCCTGTCGCTGCGAGCATTTCCGGATGACGCCTCTAACACAAGAAGATGCCGGCGGTTGCTTGCGCGTGTCAACCGGGTCTGTTCCGCCGCCTGCGTGATATCGGCGCGGCACGACGGCGGGCGGGTCATTCCGCCGCGCCGGCCGTTGCTGCATAGTGGCCGCCACGTGCGGACCTGGGTCCGCGGGGTTGTGCGGGGGAGGGATCATGCTGCGTCAGGCTCTGGTTGCCGCGGTTGCTGCGGGCGTCGTGCTGCTGGGCCGGGGGGCGGCGGCGCAGGCCGCCGACCAGCCGCCGCCGGCGGCCTGCATGGCGCCGATCCCGCCCGGTTCGGCCGACCCGGTGGTGCGCGACGTGCACTTTCACGTCACCACCGGCAGCCCGCTGATCTCCATCACGCTCTGCGTCGCGTCGGCCAGGGCGGACGTGCTGCAGGGCGCGGCGGCCAATGTCGGCGTGTTCAACCACGACGGCGTGCTGATCAACTACGCCGGCCAGAGCTACACCAACGTGGCGCCGCTCACCAATCCCTCGGCCGACGGGCCGAAGCTGGTGCTGATGTACGGCGTGGCGATCCAGGTCGACCCGAAATATGGCCAGCAATTTGACGCCAATACCGTGGTGGCGCTGACCACGGTTGCCTGCACCAAGGCGCCCCCCGCCTGCGATCCGGCGCCGCCGCGGACCGAGACGTTCCTGCTGCCGGTGCAGATCGACCAGGATCTTCCGGGCAGCGGCAAGCCGGCCAAGTGACGCGCTGCGGCGCCCTCACCAACCGCCGCCCCAGCCATAGTGCGGCGACCAGTAGGCGGGCGGCGCATACATCATCGGCGGCGGATAGGGGTAGGCGCCATAGGGCGCCGGCGCGTTCAGGTCGGGGACGTTTTCCCCTGCGGCGGTCATGCACTGGGCGTAGGTGATGTCGTAGCTGCGCTGCATCGCCCCGGAGGAGGCCTGCGCCGCGCCGAGGCCGAGGGCGCCGCCGCCGAGCAGTCCCGCGCCGGCGCCGATCGCGGCCCCGGTGCCCGCACTGCCACCCGCCGCCCCGAGCAGCGCGCCGGCGGCGGCGCCGACGCCGGTGCCGACGGCCGCGCTGGCCACGCCGCTCTGGGTCGCCGCCTGGCCGGGGCTGACGTTGCCGATCGACGCCGCCGCGATCTGCCGGCAGCGGAAATCGTCGGAGCGGAACTGATCGAAGCTTTTGCCGCTGCCCGGCATCGCCGCGAAGCTCGGCCCGGTCGGCGGGGACACCGTGCAGGCGGACAGGCCAAGCGCCGCCGCCAGCGCCGCCGCCCGCTTGCGGGCGCGGCGCGCCCGATCCGGCCATATTGCACTGGACTGGGTCGTCGGCATCGCATGGACCTCGCTCGGCAGTAGCGCCGGAGAACGCGAGCAGTTTTCGCCGGTCCATTTGCCGTCGCGTTGATTCCGGTCAATTGCCGACTGGCCGGCATCTTCACGTCGTCGCCAGCCAATTGGCGGCGCGTGTCCGGCGGCGGCGCGATTGCTTGCCGGCCGCCTCAGGCGTGTTCGAGCGTGAGGTGCCGGGCGCGGATGTCGGCGGCCGCCTGCAGCGCCGCGGTGTCGCCCTGCCAGACGATGCGGCCCTGGTCGATGATGGCGTGGCGGTCGGCCACCGCCATGCAGACGGCGAGGCTCTGCTCGACCAGCAGGATGGTCAGCCCGTTGGCGCGCAGCTCGCGCAGCAGCGCCACCAGCCGCTCGACGATCACCGGCGCCAGCCCCTCCGTCGGCTCGTCCAGCAGCAGCACGCTCGGCCCGGTGACGAGGGCGCGGCCGATCGCCAGCATCTGCTGCTCGCCGCCCGAAAGCTTGCCGCCCGCGGTGCGGCGCCGCTCGGCCAGCGCCGGGAACAGGGTCCAGACCCGCTCGATGTCCCACGCCGAGCCGCGGCGGACGGCGATGCCGAGATTCTCCTCGACGGTCAGCCCGGCGAAGATGCCGCGGTTCTCCGGCACCAGTGCGAGGCCGAGGCGCGCGATCTGGTGGCTCGGCAGGCCCAGCAACTCGCGGCCCTGCAGCGTCACGCTGCCGCTCGCCGTGGGCAGCAGCCCCATGATGCCGCGCATGGTGGTGGTCTTGCCGGCGCCGTTGCGCCCCAGCAGCGCCAGCACCTCGCGCTGGCGCACCGACAGGTCGACATCGTGCAAAATGTGGCTCTTGCCGTACCAGCCGTTCAGCGCCGCGATCTGCAGCATCGGCGCGGCGGTCATGCGGCGCTGCCCAGATAGGCCTCGCGCACCGCCGGGTCGTTGCGGATGTGCTCGGGTACGCCTTCGGCAATCGTGCGGCCCTGCGACAGCACGGTGATGCGGTCGGAAATGTCGAGCACGACGCCCATGTTGTGTTCGATCAGCAGCACGGTGACATGCTCCTTCAGCCGCCGCAGCAGCGCCTTGGCACGCGCGATGTCGTCGATCCCCATGCCGGCCAGCGGCTCGTCGAGGAACACAAGCCGCGGTTCGGAGGCGATGGCAAGGCCGATCTCCAGCAGCCGCTGCGCGCCGTGGGAAAGGTCGCCGGCGCGGTCGCCGGCGCGCCCGGCCAGCCCGACCGTCGCCAGCACGCGGGCGACGCGCGCCGGCATGTCGCCCCGCGGCGTCGGCGCGCGCCAGAACACCCAGCCCTCGCCGCCGGCCACCGCCTGCACGGCGAGGCGCACGTTCTCGGCGACCGTCAGGCTGGGGAACAGGTTGGTCACCTGGAACGAGCGCGCCATGCCCAGATGCAGCCGCGCATGCACCGGCAGCCGCGTCACGTCGCGCCCGGCGAAGCGGACCGCGCCGAGCTGCGGCGCGAGCGTGCCGGTCAGCACGTTGAACAGCGTGGTCTTGCCGGCCCCGTTGGGGCCGATCACCGCATGGATGGTGCCCGCCGGCACCGCCAGCGAGACCCCCGACAGCGCCCGGAAGTCGCCGAAGCGCAGGCCGATGTCGCGTGCGTGCAGCAGCGGGTCAGGCACGCTGCAGGCTCCGGCGCAGGGCCAGCAGCAACTGGCCGGTGCCGCTCCAGAGGCC
>JAJZVE010000036.1 GCA_021845835.1 Pseudomonadota bacterium
CTGGCCGGCAGGTCGCGGCTGGCCGAAGTGGCGCGGCTGGACCTCGCGTCCGTGCTGCACGGGCGGCTGTCCCACGCGCAGGCGCGCGCACTGGAACGTGCGCTACCGGTGGCTCTGGATCTGCCAGGCGGGCGAGCCGTCGTGGACTACACCGCGCCGGTGCCGCTGGCTGCGGCGCGGGTGCAGCACTTCTACGGCCTGGACGAAACGCCGCGGCTGGCCGGCGGCAGGGTGCCATTGCGGCTGGCGCTGCTGTCCCCGGCCGGGCGGCCGGTCGCCATCACCGGCGACCTCGCGGCCTTCTGGCGCGGCGCCTGGGCGGAAACACGCAAGGACATGCGCGGCCGCTACCCCAGGCATGACTGGCCGGAGCATCCTGCCCGTGGACGGGGGCGTCAGGCTTGACGCAATCTTGTTCCGCGCGCTGGCAGCCGCCATTTCTACAATGGTTGAGCGAGACGAGGAGCCCTGCCATGCCGGCCTACCCGCGCCGCGCGTTCCCGGCGATCGTGCTGGCGCTGCTACTGGCTTGCGGCCGACCGGCCACGGCCGCGGGCCCGGACAGTTTCGCGCCGATGGTCAAGCGCGTCCTGCCGGCGGTCGTGAACATCCGCATCACCGAAACCGTGACCACGCAGGACGACCCCTTCGCCTTCCTGCCGCCGGAATTGCAGCAGCAGTTCCGCGAGCGCTTCCACTCCCGCAAGGAAAAGATGCAGGGCGCCGGCTCGGGGTTCATCATCGACCCGTCCGGCTACATCGTGACCAATAACCATGTGGTCGGCAATGCCGATCAGATCACCGTCGATCTCGCCGACGGCACCGAACTGCCCGCCCGCGTCGTCGGCACCGACGAGCTGACCGACGTCGCCCTGATCCGCGTCCGCGCCGACCGGCCACTGCCGTATGTCAGCTGGGGTGACAGCCGCACCGTCGAGGTCGGCGATTGGGTGATCGCCGCGGGCAACCCGTTCGGTCTCGGCGGCTCCATCACGGCGGGTATCGTCTCGGCCCGCGGGCGCGACATCGGCGCCGGACCATTCGACGACTTCATCCAGATCGACGCGCCAATGAACCCCGGCAACTCCGGCGGGCCGGTGTTCAACGAACAGGGCCAGGTGATCGGTCTCGACACCGCCATCGCGTCGCCAACCGGCGCCTCCGTCGGCATCGGGTTTGCCATCCCCTCGGAAATCGCGCGCCGCATCGTTACCGAACTGCGCGAACACGGACGGGTGGAGCGCGGCTGGCTCGGCGTTTCCGTGCAGGACCAGAGCGGCGCGGAAGGGGCGCGAGGGCCAACGGGTGTTCTGATCGCGGCGGTGGACCGGAACGGACCGGCGCTGCGTGCCGGTTTGCGACCGGGCGACGTGGTGACCGCGGTGAACGGACAGCCGATCGATAGCGCGCGCGGGTTGATCCGGCAGATCGCGCAGGCGCCCCCAGGCAGCCAGGTGCGGCTGGCGCTCCGCCGGCAGGGACGGGAAATGGAACTGGACATAACCGTCGGGCGCCGCCCGAGCGGACAGGGGTGAAACGGAAGCCATGCGTATCCTGGTGGTAGAAGACGACAAGGACGTGGCCGGGTTCGTCGTCAAGGGCCTGCGCGAGGCCGGACATGTCGTGGAACATGCCGATAACGGACGCGACGGTCTGTTCATGGCGGCGAGCGAGAACTTCGACGCGATCGTGCTGGACCGCATGCTGCCCGGCGGCATCGACGGGCTGCGGCTGCTGGAAACCCTGCGCGCCCAGAACAACAACACGCCGGTGCTGTTCCTCTCCGCTCTGGCGCAGGTAGATGACCGGGTGCGCGGACTGAAGGCAGGCGGCGACGACTACCTGACCAAGCCGTTCGCCTTCGCTGAACTGCTGGCGCGCGTGGAGGCACTCGCCCGCCGCGGCAAGAGTGAAGGACCGGTCACCAAGCTCGTCGCCGGCGACCTGGAGATGGACCTGCTATCGCGCGGCGTGAAACGCGCTGGCCAGCGCATCGATCTGCAGCCCCGCGAGTTCCGCCTGCTGGAGTTCCTGATGCGTCACGCCGGCCAGGTCGTGACGCGCACGATGCTGCTGGAAGGAGTGTGGGACTACCATTTCGACCCACAGACGAATGTCATCGACGTACACGTCTCGCGCCTGCGCCAGAAGGTGGACAAGCCGTTCGCGACGCCGATGATCCATACCGTTCGCAACGCCGGCTACATGCTGCGCCCCGAGCAACCGTGACGAGCGATGCCTGATCCCGGAGGGGCGCCTTGCTGCACGGGTCAAACCTCGTCGCTCAACGCGGCAAGCTGGGATTGCCACGCCCGCTGATCCGCTCCGCCGGCGTCCGCTTCGGCGTGATCTACGCCGCGGTCTTCGCGCTTGGGACGGTGGCTCTGGCGCTGTTCCTGTGGTGGTCCACGGCCGGCCTGCTCGACCGGCAGACGGACACCGCGATCAACGCCGACACACAGGGCCTTTCCGAGCGCTACGGCGAAGGTGGCCTGCCGGCGCTGGTGGACACGATCGAACAGCGGCTGGCCGGCAATGTGGACGACGACGCGATCTATCTGCTTGTCGATCCGTCGTTCCGCCGCATCGTCGGCAATCTTTCCGGCTGGCCCAGCCGCTTTGACCGCAATGCTGCGTGGTACGACGTCGAGGTCGAGCGCGCCGGGCGGCGCGGCCGGGCGCGGCTGCACCGCTATGATCTCGCCGGTGGCTTTCACCTTCTGGTCGGCCGCGACGTGGAAGTCCATGCGCAGATGACGCGGCTGTTGACCGACGCGCTGCTATGGGCGGCCGGCATTGCGCTGCTGCTAGGCACCGCTGGCGCGCTTGCGGTGCGCGGACTGTTCCGCATGACCCTCGCGGATGTCTCCGCCACCGCCGCAGCCATCAGCGCCGGCGATCTGAGCCGCCGCGTGCGCGTCAGTGGCCGCGGCGACGAGTTCGACCGGCTTGCCGAGACCATCAACGACATGCTGGACCGGATCGGCCGCCTTATGGACGCCGTGCGGCAGGTTTCCAACGCGATCGCGCACGACCTGCGCACGCCCATCGCGCGGGCACGCGCACGGCTGGAGGACGCGGCCGAGCACGCAACCAGCGAGACCGAGTTGCGGGCCGCCCTTGAGCGAGCGGAGGCAGATCTCGACGGGGTGATCGCGATCTTCCAGGCGCTGTTGCGCATTGCCGAGATCGAGGCCGGCGCGCGCCGTTCCGCGTTCGCTCCACTGGACATCGCGCCATTGCTGCTCGATCTGGCCGATCTCTATGGTGCGGCGGCGGAAGAGGGCGGGCTGCACCTCGAACCGATCATTCCCCCTGCGCTACCCGCGTACGGCGATCGCGACATGATCCAGCAGGCGGTCGCCAACCTGCTCGACAACGCCCTGAAATTCTCACCGCCGGGCGGCGCGATCCGGATCGAGGCCGGGGTCGAGCCCGGACATGGCACGCGCATCACGGTGGCCGACCGGGGACCCGGTATCCCGGAGGCGGACCGCGACCGGGCAACGGAACGGTTCTTCCGCGGCGAAAGCGCACGCAGCACACCGGGCAGCGGCCTCGGTCTGTCCCTGGTCCAGGCCGTCGCCACATTGCATGGCGGGGTTCTGCGGCTGGAGGACAACCACCCTGGCCTTCGCGCCACATTGATGCTGAATACGCGCCCGACCCCGGGTGTGAACACAAGTTCACTCGCGGATCAGCAATCGGCTGAGGCGGATGCGGCATAGTGCCATGATGTCCGGCTATCGCAATGCGCTCGTGCTCACGCTGCTGCTGGCCGTCGGCTCGGCCGCGGCGCTGTCGCAGGCCCCTCCCGCCGCATTGCCGGGGCCTCTGACGGTCACGACGGATTCCCAGGAATACTGCAACGATCTGGCGGCGCGCATCGCCGCGGAGCGGCAGGCTCGTGTCGCCGTCCGACCCGAAGTGGTGTCGCTGGCGGAGGAAGGGCAGCATATGTGCCACACGGGCCTGATCCGCAGCGGGCTCACACGATTGCGCCGCGCGCTGTTGTTGCTGGAAGGCCACAACTAACCCGCTTCATTCACGAGGTTGATCGGGATGAGCCTGTGAGGCAGCCACCGGGCGCAGCGCCGCCCGATTTGCAAGGCGTGCCGGCTATGGCCGCGGTGCGGCGGCGCGCTGCAGGCGGTCGTTGATCGCCAGGCCCAGGCCGTGGCGCGGCACCGGCATCGCCGCGATCCGCGCCATCCCGCTGGCATCCAGGGCACGCAACCCGGCGAACAGTCCGGCGGCGGCTTCGACAAGGTCGCCGCGTTCGCTGAGCTGGAACACCGTCCCGGCGCCCCGCAGCGGCGGGCCGAAGGCCAGCAGCGCCTCGTCCGGCGCCACCTGCGCCGCCGCCAGCCGCAGCGGCAGCCGCGGCGCGTAGTGGGACGCCAGCATGCCAGGCCCGCGCAGTTCGGCCGCGGGCGCCGTCTCGATCGGCCCGACCTCCGCCTCGATCGCCTCCAGCGCCACGCCGCCAGGTCGGAGCAGGCGCGGCGCTGAGCCGGCGAGGTCGAGCACGGTGGACTCCACGCCGACGGCACAGGGGCCGCTGTCCAGCACCGCGGCGATGCGGCCGTCCAGCCCGTCCAGGACATGCGCAGCCGTGGTCGGGCTGACCTGGCCGGAGCGGTTGGCCGACGGCGCGGCAACCGGTCGCCCGGCGCTGCGCAGCAGCGCCAGCGCCGCGTCAGTGGCCGGCACGCGCACCGCCAGCGTGTCCAGGCCGGCGCCGGCCAGCAGCGCGACCGGGCAATCCGGCCGGCGCGGCAATACGAGCGTGAGCGGCCCCGGCCAGAATGCGGCAGCGAGGCGGCGGGCGCCCGCTGTCGCGGCGACCAGGGCAAATGCGGCGTCAGCTTCGGCGCAGTGGCAGATCAGCGGGTTGAAATGCGGTCGCTGCTTGGCGGCGAACACCGCCGCGACGGCGCGCGCGTCGGTCGCATCGGCGCCCAGGCCATAGACCGTCTCGGTGCCGAAGGCGACCAGCCCGCCCGAACGCAGCAGCGCCGCCGCCCGCACGATGCCGGCGGCATTGGCGGCAAGGCGCTCGGTCACGGCAGGCCGGTGCAGACGAAATGCGGGTTGATCCAGTCCGGCTTGCCGTAGCCGAGTGGTGCGCCGGTCTCGATCACCCGCACCGCGCCGCCCGCCGCCTCCAGCACCGCCTGCGGCGCCGCCGTGTCCCATTCGCACGTGGTGCCAAAGCGCGGATAGAGGTCGGCTGCCCCCTCCGCCACCCGGCAGAATTTCAGTGCCGAGCCGACATTGCGGATGGAGTTCACGCGGCGCCCGGCAAGATAGGCGGCAAGCCGGTCGGCGTTGGCGTGCGCGCGCGATGCGATCACGTCGAGGCCGGTGGGCGGCACCCGGCGGGCAGCGATGCGGCGCTCGCCCGCGGCGGTGCGCTTCCACGCCCCCTGCCCGACGATCCCGCCATAGAGCTCGCCATGCGCCGGCACCCCGACCGCGCCGAACACCGGCCTGCCCTGCCGCACCAGGCCGATGCAGACGGCGAAATCGTCGAGGCCGCTGGCGAATTCCTTGGTGCCGTCGAGGGGATCGACCAGCCAGAAACTGTCGGCGCGGGCCGGCGCATGGCCCGCGGCGATCTCCTCCTCGGCGACCACCGGGATGTCCGGCGTCGCGCGCCGCAGTGCAGCCACGATCAGCGCCTCGGCAGCCCGATCGGCCTCCGTGACGGGGGAGGCGTCCGCCTTGCGCAGCGTGTCGAAGCCGCGGGCGCGGACGGCGAGGATGGTCGCCCCGGCCTGCCGGGCGAGATCGGCGGCGAGGCTGAGCAGGGCATGGTCGTCCATCCGCGGCCTATAGCGCACCCCTGGCCAGCCCGCCACCCGCTGCTACAGTGGCCGGATCAGCCATCCCCGACCTGCGGAGCCGTCCTGCCATGCTCGATGTCGTTGTCACCCGCGCTGCCCTGCCCACGTCCGGTGCGCTCGTGCTGCCGGTCGAGGAAGGGGGGGGTGCGCAGGCGATCGGCTGGGCGGGACTGGACGCCGCGACTGGCGGCACGCTTGGCCGGGCGCTGGACGTCGCCGAATTCAAGGGACGCAAGGGGCAGACCACGCTGGTGCTGGCGCCTGGCGGCGGTGTTTCGCGCGTCGTCGCCGTGGGTCTGGGCAAGCCCGGTGAGATCACGCCGCTCGGCGCCGAGGAAGCGGGCGGTCAGGCGATTGCGCTGCTGGCAAGGGAGGAGTCGGTTTCGTTCGCACCCGGCCCGCTCACACCGCCGCTCGCCGCGCATCTGGCGCTCGGCGCGGTGCTGCGCAGCTACCGCTTCGCCCGCTACCGCACGTCGGAGAAGCCGGAGGACAAGCCGCGGCTGCGGTCGCTCGCGCTGCTGTCGGACGATGCAGGGGCGACTGAAGCGGCCTGGGCGGCCCTGCGGCCGGTGGCCGACGGCGTGTTCCTCGCCCGTGACCTGGTCAGCGAGCCGCCCAACGTCCTGACCCCCGTGGAACTGGCCCACCGGTGCGAGGCACTGGCGGAAGTTGGCCTGAAGGTCGAGGTGCTGGGGCCGAAGGAGATGGCCAAGCTCGGGTTCGGTGCCCTGCTCGCGGTCGCCCAGGGCAGCGTGAACGAGCCGCGCATGGTGGTCATGCAGTGGCACGGCGCAAGCGGCGGCAAGGGAAAGAAGAGCAACGGCGCCAAGCCGCTGGCCTTCGTCGGCAAGGGCGTCACCTTCGACTCCGGCGGCATCAGCATCAAGCCGGCCGCCGGCATGGAGGACATGAAATGGGACATGGCCGGCGCCGGCGCGGTGATCGGCCTGATGGCGGCGTTGGCCGGGCGGCGCGCCAAAGTGGACGCGGTCGGCCTGGTCGGCCTGGTGGAGAACATGCCCTCGGGCAGCGCGCAGCGGCCGGGCGATGTGGTGACGACGTTCTCCGGCCAGACCGTCGAAGTGATCAACACCGACGCCGAAGGCCGACTCGTGCTCGCGGACGTGCTCTGGTACTGCCACAAGACGTTCGAGCCGTGCTTCATGGTGGACCTGGCCACGCTGACCGGGGCGATGATCATCAGCCTGGGCCACGAGACGGGCGGCTTCTTCAGCAATGACGACGAACTGGCGCGCCGCCTGCACGCGGCCGGCGAAACCACCGGCGAAAAGCTCTGGCGCCTGCCGCTCGGCGATGCCTATGACAAGCAGATCAAGAGCGACATCGCCGACATGAAGAATGTCGGCGGCCGGCCCGGCGGCGCAATCACGGCGGCGCAGTTCCTGCAGCGCTTTGTCGGCGGCACGCCCTGGGCGCATCTCGACATCGCCGGGATGGCCTGGGCGAGCAAGGATTCGGCGGTCGCGCCGAAAGGCGCCACCGCGTACGGCGTGCGCCTGCTCGACAGGCTGGTCGCCGACAATTATGAAAGCTGATGGCGGAAATCGGCTTCTATCACCTGCTGCGCACCGGACCTGACCAGGCCCTGCCGTTATTGCTGGGACGTACGCTGGCGGCCGGGCAGCGCGCAGCGGTGCTGTGCGGCAGCGAGGAGCGGGTCGCGGCGCTGGACGTGGCGTTGTGGCTGTGTCCCGACCCCGATTGGCTGCCGCACGGCTCGGCGGCCAGCGGCGACGCAGCCCTGCAGCCGATCTGGCTCGCCACCGACGACGCGGCACCGAATGGCGCACGCTTCCTGTTCTTGCTCGACAATACGGCGAGCGCGCGGCTGGGCGCCTTCGACCGCGTTTTCGACCTGTTTGACGGACGGGACGAGGCCGCCGTTGCCGCGGCACGCACGCGCTGGGCGGCAGCCAGGCTGGCCGGACATGCGCTGGGCTACTGGCAGCAGACCGGGCGGGGCTGGGAACGTAAGGCGTAAGGCGCGACGGCGACGGGCTCTGGAGCGGGTGACGGGAATCGAACCCGCACAACCAGCTTGGAAGGCTGGGGCTCTACCATTGAGCTACACCCGCCCGGGGACGATCGCGGACGCTAGCGTCCGCGATCGTCCCAGGCAAGTCGTCGCAGCGTGCGCGGAACGCGGGTGCGTGCGGCGCCTCAATCCGACGAAGAATAGAGGCGCCGCAGACCCGTTAGAAATTGAAGTCGTTGATGTTGTCCTTCGTGTAAACGAAGGGCGGCCCGAGAAGGATCTCGCTGCCGTTGACAACCCTGAGCTTGCCAAGCTTGCCGGCATCAAGCTCGGTCGCTCCAGGCTTCAACTTCCCGTCCACCGCGGCCCGCATCGCATATACGGCAGCATAGCCGAGATTGACCGGATTCCACAGCACCACGGACGTGACGCAACCGGACTTGACGTACGGCTTCATCGCGTTCGGCGTCGCCAGCCCGACCACCGCCACCTTGCCGCACAGCTTGGCGCGCGTCACCGCCTCCGCCGAAGCCGGCGTCGCCACCGAGGTCATGCCGAACAGGCCGCTGAGCTGGTCGCCATACTTGTTGATCAGCGTGGAAGCCTGGTTGAAGGACTGGATATTGTCCTCCTGCGCCTCCACCGTTTCCAGCCACTTCATCTTGGCGTGACATTTCTGGGCATAGGCCCACATCTCGGCGATCCAGCGCGCCTGGTTGGGGGTGGTGAACGTGCTGGTGACGATCGCGAAGGATTTGTCCTCGCCGATCTCCCTGGCCATGTTGTCGATCATCGCCTTGGCGATGCCGTTGAACTCGGCCTGGTTGACGAACCATTCGCGCGCATCGGGCGTGGCGTTGGCGTCGTAGCCGACCACGTGGATGCCCTTGCCGAGCGCCTTCTTCAGCACCGGCGCGATCGCCACCGGATCGTTGGCGGCGAACAGCACGCCGTTGACGCCGCGCGTGATGTAGTTGTCGATGAACTTGATCTGCTCGTCGATCTTGGCCTCGGTCGGCCCGTCGGTGGTCACCTTGACGTTGCCGAGTTGCTGCGCCGCCTCCTGCATCCCCTGCGAGGTCGCGTTGAAGTAGCCGATGCCGATCAGCTTGGGCACATCGACCAGCGTGATCGGCTTGCCGGCGAGGTCGGGCGCATTGGTCGGCTGCCCGCCGTCATAGGGCTTCGACGCGACCGTGCCGGCCCCGCCGTCGCAGGGCAGAGGATTGACCGGCAGGTCGTCCGCGCCGTCCCAGCGCGACCCGGCCGCCCAACCGGCCTGCCCTGCGAGCAGCGTGCCCGCCAATGCCAACGCACTCAGTGTCAGCTTCATGGATCTTCCCTTCCCTCCGTTGTCGTCCGCCGCGCCTGCTGCGGCTTCGCCGATCGGATGGCCTGCCGCCCCCGCTCGGCAAAGTTGGTGGCCAGGATCGAAAGAATCAGTACCGTGCCGATCACGACGATGGTGGCGTCACCCTTCACGCCGGTGAGCGCCAGCCCGTCCTTCAGCAACTGGATCAGCACCAGTCCGAGCACCGTCCCCGCGATCGTGCCGACGCCGCCGAAAATACTGGTGCCGCCCAGCACCACGGCGGCGATCACGTCCAGCTCGACGCCGGTCCCCATGTCGGACCGCGTGGTGCTCACGCGCGAGACGAAAATCCAGGCTGCCAGTCCGGCCATCAGACCGGACGCGGTATAGATCGCGAGCTTGATGCGATCGACCGGAATCCCGGAGAAGCGTGCTGCCGTCTCGTTGTGGCCAATCGCGTGCAAGGCGCGGCCGAACGTGGTGCGGGCCAGCACGATCCCGAACAGCAGGATCGCGACCAGAAGCGCCCAGAGCTGGGACGGCACGCCGAAAACGGCGCCCTGGCCAAGTCCGTAGAACCAGTCCGGGTATCCGCGCACCGAATGCGCCTGGCTGATGCCTTCGGCCAGTCCGCGATACAGCGCCAGCGTGGCGATGGTCATGATCAGCGGCGGCACGCGCATCCGGGTGATGAACCAGCCATTGACGAACCCGCCGGCAGCGCCGGCGCACAGCGCGAACAGGATCGCCGCCGGCAGCGGGAAACCCCAGTTGTGCCAGGCGTAGCCGAGCAGGATCGCAGTCATGCCCAAGGTCGAGCCGACCGACAGATCGATGCCGCCGGTAATGATGATAAAGGTCATCGGCATCGCGATCAGGCCGACCTCCGTCATCAGCATGCCCTGGTTGAGCAGGTTGTCCAGGGTGAAGAAGCGGTCGCTGAGCGTCGCCAGGACCGCCAGCGCCGCCCCAATGATCGTCAGCTGAACAGCCTCATGCGCGCGCAATGGCAGCCGCAGCCGCGGGAGCGAGGTGTCGCTCATCGCGCCAGTCCACGCCGGCGACGCCGATAGATGTCGGCGAGCACGGTAGCCAGGATCAACACGCCCTGCACCGCGCGCAGCCAGAAGGGCGACAGGTTAATGAAGACCAGCGACGATCCAATCGCTGCGATCAGAACGGCCGCCAGTGTCGAGCCGATCACCGTGCCCGTGCCGCCAAGGATACTGACGCCGCCGACGACCGACGCGGTGATGATGGTCAGCTCCAGGTTGGCCGGCACGGTGGACTGGATCACCGAAAGCTGGGTGGCGAACAGCACGGCCGCCAGGCCGACGAACAGGCCGTGGATGGCAAACACCATCATTACCGTGCCTTCCCGCTCGATACCGCACAGCCGGGCGGCTTCGGCGTTGCCGCCCACCGCATAGATGCTGCGGCCGGCCGCCGTGTTGCGCATCCACCAGGCGGCCAGCACGGTCAGCAGCACCATGAAAGCGACCGGCGCCGGTACCAGACCGAACATCGACCACTGCGCCAGGTGATAGCCGTCCGGAAGATTGCTGATCCACACGCCGTTGGTCACGCTGATCAGGCCACCCTTCAGAATGCTCAGCATGCCAAGGGTTACGACGATCGACGGAATGCCAAGATAGGCGACCAGGGCGCCCTGCAGCGTCATCACCGTCATGCTGAGCACGACGGGGACGAGCCACGCCAGCACGGACGGCACGCCGGCCACGGCAAGGGAACCGCTGACTGTCGCCAGCACGCCGATCAACGAACCGACCGAGATGTCGATATTGCCGGACACGATCACCATGGTCATGCCGATGGCCGCAACGGCAATGTAGGCGTTGCCCAACAGGACGGTCTGCAGGTTCCGCATGGCGAGAAAGCGCGGATTGATCAGGCCGACGACAAGAAACAGCACGACCAGAGCCAGCGCCAGCAGCCATTCCTGCGACAGCGAAAGGCGACGGCTGGCGCGCGCCGGCACTGCGACGGCCTCGCTCATGCGCCCGCCCGGGGCATCCGCCGCGCCGATCCAAGTAGATCGGAACCGGACCGGTGCCACGCGATCATCCGCCACCCATCATCGCCACCGCCACCTTCTCCTGCGTTGCTTCGTGACGCGAGAACCCGGCCACGATGGCGCCTTCGCGCATCACCAGCACGCGGTCGCTCATGCCCAGGACCTCGGGCAATTCGCTGGAAATCATCAGGATTGCCATGCCGCGTCCGGCCAATTCCCCCATCAGACGATGGATTTCGGCCTTGGCACCGACATCGATGCCGCGGGTCGGCTCGTCCAGGATCAACACCCTCGGCTGCGCGGCCAGCCACTTGCCGAGCACGACCTTCTGCTGGTTGCCGCCGGACAGGCGACCGACCACCTGCTCGATCCCGGCGGTACGCACGCCGAACCGAATCACCGTCTCGCGCGCCAGCCGTGCCTCCGCATCGCGATCAATGAAGCCGAACCGCGCGATGCCTGACAGCACGGCCAGGGAGGCATTTTCGCGCACCGACATCGGCCGCACCAGCCCCTGAGTCGCACGATCCTCCGGCACGTACGCGATCCCGAGTCGCCGCGCCTCGGCAACCGAGTTTACCCGGACCGGCTTCCCATCGAGGAGAATGGCACCGCTACCGGCCGGCGTGACGCCGAAGATCACCTGCGCGAGTTCGCTGCGCCCGGACCCGACCAGACCGGCAAGCCCGACGATCTCGCCGGCCCGCACCGTCAGCGACACCCCATTGGTGCTCGGCGGCCGCACAAGGTCGCGCAGTTCAAGCAACACGTCGCCGAGCGGCACATCGGCCTTTGGGAACAGGCTGTCGATCCGACGGCCCACCATCATCTGTACGAGGTCGGCTTCGTCCGTTTCCGACACCGGCCTGGTAGCCACGTGCTCGCCATCGCGCAGTACCGTGACGCGGTCGGCGACAATGAAGATTTCTTCCAGCCGATGGCTGATATAGACAATCGATACGCCGCGTTCGCGCAGCCGGCGCACGATCGCGAACAGACGCACCACGTCGTGCTCGGTCAGTGCCGCCGTCGGCTCGTCCATGACCAGGATGCGCGCGTCCTGGGACAAGGCGCGGAGTATCTCCACGCGCTGCCGGTTGCCGACCGAAAGCGTGCCAACGACCTGCTCCGGATCGAGGTCGCTGATGTCGAGCGAGGCGAGAAGTTCCCGCGTCCGCGCCCGCATGGCCGGCCAGTCGAGTCCACCCCAGCGGCGGCGCAGCGCATGACCCATGAACACGTTCTCGGCGACCGTGAGTTCCGGGAACAGCAGCAGCTCCTGGTAGATCGTCGCGATGCCGGCCTGCCGGGCCGCCTGCGGGCTGGTCAGCCGGATCGAACGTCCGTCCAGTTGCAGCGTCCCGGCGTCGGGCTGATGGACGCCGGAGATCACCTTGATAAGCGTTGACTTTCCCGCCCCGTTCTCGCCGAGCAGGGCATGCACCTCACCGCACCGGATATCAAACGAGACGCCTTGCAGCGCGCGCACGCCCGGAAAGGACTTGGCAATGCCGCGGAGCGCGAGCACCGGCGGAATTGCGGCCTCGCCCGCTGGCGCCGGAGGCGGGCTGCCTGCGTCGCTGCGCTCCGGCTCCGGATCGTCCATGGTCGGCATCGGCGACGATTGCATTGGACGCCCTTCCCCGCGGCGATTGAACGGCGGGCATCTGCCGCCGTCAATCGCAAACCGGGCCAGCGCCCGCTACTGCGCCGTCTGCTTCCACAACTCGACCTGATCGATCCGGATCGGTTCTTTCTCCAGCATGTCGGTCACGTATTGCCGCTGCGTCTGCACGGTGCGCTCCTGGCGCAGGGCACGGACGAGGGTATCGTGGGCCTCGGCCAGCGTCGCCACGCCGGACGGCTTCACCCCCAGCACCTTGAGCAGGTGCCACCCGTCCGGGGTGCGCACCGGCTCGCTGACCGTTCCCGGAGCCAAGCCGGCCAAGGCCTGGCGCAAGCCCGGCAACAGGATGTCCTCGCGGATCCAGCCGAGATCCCCGCCCTTCTCGGCCGACGCCTTGTCGTCGGACGCTTGCCTGGCGAGCGAGGCGAAATCCTTGTGGCCGTCCGTCAATTGCTGGCGCAGGTCTGCCGCTCGCTTTTTCGCCTGGGCGTCGGCATCCGCTGGACCGCCCTGAGGTACGGAAATGAGAATCTGGGCGAGATGATACTGGCGGGGAACAACCAATTTGGACTTGTTGGCGGCATAAGCTGAGGCCACTTGCTGCTCGCTCGGAAAGTCGGAAGGAAGCGACACCTGTGCCGCAACGTAGCTCTCGATTATCGCGTTCTCTTTCGCAACTTCGGCACGGTAAGCCACGTCGGGCCGTTCGTCCCATTTTTCCGCCCGCGCACGATCAAGCAAGACAAGCTGCAGCATGCGGTCCCGCACCCGTTGCAGGAGCAGTCGCGGATCGCGCTGCATTTGCTGCCGCAACTCGGGGTCAGCCGCCGCAAGCATCTGGCGCACCTCCTTCGCGGTCAGCGTGACCGCCCCGCGCTGCGCTACCACCGGGTCAGGCGTTTCGTCGGCGTGGGGCGCCACCGTCGTGAGCAGCAATACGGCAACGACAGCGAGAACGAACGTCCGCAGACGCCCCCTCGCCTCGGTATGTCTGGTGGCGGCCGGCAGCATCGTGTTGCTCCCCCTGAACCCCGGGATCGGGGCGGCTGATCACGGTATGTTAGCCCAGCCTTCCGGCGTCGCCACCCCACATGGACCGCAGCGCGGGCAAACTCCGGGCGGTCCCGGCTGCCCCCCTGTTCCCGCCGGCGATCGCACGCCGGAGGATTGGCCCCGTGGCTGGCCGACGGTCGGCGGCTCGGCGCCGACTGCGGGTGAGCATGCGCGCAGACGGCTGCCCGACCGCGACCGTCACCTTGTGCCGGCCGAGGCTCCGGCGGTTGGTTCCGGAGTGCAAACGCAACTTGTGCTGGCGGTGCGATCCGTTGCCTGCTGCGAGACGGCGGCGTGTTGCCGCGTCCCACGCAACCGCGGCGGCGTCGGCGCGTCTGGATTGCTGCACGGATCCCTGGGGGCAAGCATGTCAGATACCGAACAGCGTATCCGCGAGCGCGCCTATCAGCTCTGGCAGCAGGCCGGCTGTCCCGACGGCCGCAGCGAGGAATTCTGGTCAGCGGCGCGGCGCGAGTTGTTGGGCGATGAACCTACCGCCATGGGACCCGCGGAAGACGCCGCAAGCTCGCGGCCCGGAGATCGGCCTGCGCGTGAGAGAGTGGGGGCTGTGGGCCAAGCCCCGCGCAGTATCGAAGCCACCGCTCCGCAAGACGGTCCAGTACAGCCGGAAGCAGACGAGGCACCAGCTTCGCCGCTCAAGCAACGCCAACGGCGGCCGGTTCGCTCGGCTCGGGTGGCTGTCGTCCCCGGGACGAGGAAGGCGGCATCCTCGGAGGACGCACCCCCGGCCGGTGCGCAGCCCGGCAAGCCGGCACGGCGTCCCAGGAACCGCTAGTGTTCTGTTCCGGTCTGTGGCGAAGCGTCTGGACGAACTGCTCCACGAATCCCGGCCCGGCGCGCCGCGCAAGATCGGCAATGAGAAGATCGCCGATGTTGTGACGACGCCATGGCCATCGA
>JAJZVE010001081.1 GCA_021845835.1 Pseudomonadota bacterium
GGTCATCGCCGCGCCCACCGCCGCACCGATGATCGCCGGCTCGCTGATCGGCGTGTCGATCAGCCGGCCGGCGCCGAACGCGCCGATCAGGTCTTTGGTGACGCCATAGGCGCCGCCGTAGCGGCCGACCTCCTCGCCGATCACCACCACGTTCGGGTCCGCCCGCATCGCGTCGTGCAGCGCGCGGCGCAGCGCGTCGCGATAGGTCGTCTCGGTCAGTCCGGTCTGCGTGTCCATCAGGCGCCTGCCAGGATGCGGTCGATGCGCACACGCAGCGGCTCCGGCGCCGGCTCGCCTTGGGCGAACACGTCGCGGAACAGCGCGTCATGCGGCGGCGGCGGCGCGGCGGCGGCGAAGTCGATCGCCGCGTCCATCTCGCGCGCGATGGCGGCGTCCAGCGCGTCCAGCGCCGCCGCGTCCCGCGCGCCGCCGTCGATCAGCGCGGCGCGCGCGCGCAGCACCGGGTCGCGCTTGCGGCCCTCCTCCTCCTCCTCGGCGCTGCGGTAGGGGCTTTTGTCCATCCGCCCGTGGCCGAAGAAGCGGAAGCAGGAGACGGTCAGGAAGCCCGGCCGCCCGGCGCGCGCGCCGGCCACCAGCGCCTCGGCCGAAGCGAACACCGCGCCCACGTCCTCGCCGTCCGCCGTGTCGGCGGCGAGGCCGAGCGAGGCGGCGCGCCGCGCGAAATCGGTGACGCGGGTGGCGCGGTCGACGCGCGTGCCCATGCCGTACTGGTTGTTCACGCACACGAACAGCACCGGCAGGTTCCACAGCGCCGCCATGTTCATGCTCTCGTACAGGATGCCCTGCTGCATGGCGCCGTCGCCGAAGAACGCGACCGAGACGGCGTCCTTGCCGAGATGCCGGTAGCTCAGCCCGGCGCCGACGACATGCGGGATGCCGCCGCCGACGATCGCGTTGGCGCCGAGATGGCCGAGCGCCATGTCGGCGATGTGCATCGAGCCGCCCTTGCCGGCGCAATAGCCGTCCTGCCGGCCGGCGATCTCCGCCATCATGCGGTTCGGGTCGGCGCCGCGGGCGAGGAAGATGCCGTGGCCGCGATGATGCGTGGTGAAGCTGTCGGCGGGCCGCAGCGCCGCGCACACGCCCGCCGCCGCCGCTTCCTCGCCGATCGACAGATGCAGCATCGAGCCGGCGGACAGGCCGCGCACATAGAGTTCCGCCACCCGCTCCTCGAACGAGCGGATGCGGCGCATCGTCCGGTAGAGGTCGAACAGCGGCAGGTTGGCGAGCCCGCTCATGCCGCCCCCGCTCATGCCGCCCCCGCTCATGCTGCCGGTTTCCCTGCGGGGGTTGGCCGGCGCCGCCGGTCGGGGATGGGTCCGCCGGGACGGTCCATGCTGGCTGTCTCCTCATGCGCCCGCGATCTGGACATTTGTCCAGTCCCGCGACAACTGTTCGTTGCTGCACACTTGCCGCCGGCCGCGACTTTTGTCAAGCCACGCGCATGACCCCACCCGATCCGTCGTCGCGTCCGTTGTCGCTGAGCCTGGGGCAGGAGCCGGACGAGGCCCTGATCGTCCGCGCCGCGTGGCTGTATCACCTGGTCGGCAAGACGCAGGAGGAAGTGGCCGCGCATCTGGGCGTGCACCGCAGCCGGGTGGTGCGCCTGCTGGCCGAGGCGCGGGAGCGCGGGCTGGTCAGCGTCAGCATCCATCACGAATCGGTGCGCGACCTGGAGATCGAGCACGCCATCGCGGCGCGGTTCGGCCTGGATTTCTGCGTCGCCACCCTGCCCACCGGCCTGTCGGCCGCGCAGCACGCGGCGGTCGCGGCGGCGCAGGGGCTGATCGCGCGCCGCGCCGTCGGGTCGGCGGGGGCGTCGCTGCTGCGCGGCCGGCTGGCGCAGGGGCGGCGGCTGACCGTGGGCGTCAGTTGGGGGCGCACGCTGGAGCAGGTGGCGCTGCAACTGACCGGGGTGCGCAACCCGGAGGCCTGCTTCGTGTCGCTGATGGGGTCGCTGACCCACAATGCCGCGTCGAACACGTTCGAGGTGGTGCAGGCCTTCGCCGCGCGCACCGGCGGGGCGGGGCATTTCCTGCCGGTGCCGTTCATCGCCGACAGCGTCAGCGACCGCGCGGTGCTGCTGTCGCAGCGCATCGTCGCCGCCGCGCTGGATCTGGCGCGCAACGCCGATCTCTACCTGATCAGCGTCGGCGAGCTGACCGAAACCTCCCTGCTGCGCCAGCAGGGCATGATCTCGGCCGAGGAACTGGCGGAGCTGCACCGGCTGGGCGCCGTGTGCGACACGCTGGGCCTGTTCTTCGACCGCGCGGGGCGGGCGATCGACCATCCGGTGTCGCGGCGCGCGCTGGCGGTCGAGTTCCCGCACCTGATCGGCCGCGAGGTGGTGCTGCTGAGCGCGGGGATCGAGAAGGTGACGGCGACCGCCGCGCTGCTGCGCACCGGCGTCGCGCGCGGGCTGATCATGGACGGCGACGCCGCGAGGCTGCTGGCGGACCTGCCGTAGCCGGGCGGGTCCACGTCACCCCGCGCCGCCGGCTGATCGCCACCCG
>JAJZVE010001082.1 GCA_021845835.1 Pseudomonadota bacterium
CAGGTCCAGGCGGTCGGGCTGCGCGTTGATCTCGAAATGGCAGCCGCGCTCCCGCGCCGCCCGCAGCAGGCGCGCGAAATCGAGGTCGTACGAAGGCCGCTTCGTCAGCAGCCGGCCGGTCGGATGCGCGATGATGTCCAGATGGCGGTTGTCCATCGCGCGCAGCAGCCGCTCGGTCTGCCGCGCCTGCGGCAGGTCGAAATGCGAGTGGATGGCGCCGACCACCAGATCGAGGTCCTTCAGCACCGAATCCGGCAGGTCGAGCGTTCCATCCTCCAGGATGTCCACCTCGATCGCGGCCAGCACGGTCAGGCCGGCGCCGGCCGCGTTCAGGCGGTGGATCGCGTCAATCTGGCGGCGGAGTTCCCGTGGCCCGAGACCGTGCGCCATCGCCAGCCGGCGGCTGTGGTCGGTGATGGCCAGATAGGCGTAGCCGCGCGCCCGCGCCGCTTCGGCCATCGCGGCCAGCGTCGAACGGCCATCCGTGGCGATGGTGTGCGCGTGCAGGTCGCCACGCATATCCGCCAGCGTGACGAGATGCGGCAGCCGGCCCTGCTGCGCCGCCGCGACCTCGCCCTGGTCCTCGCGCAATTCCGGCGGGATGAAGCAGAGGCCGAGGCGGGCGTAGACCTCCTCCTCCGTCCGTCCGGCGATGCGGCGGTCGCCGTCGAACAGGCCGTATTCGTTCAGCTTCCAGCCCTTCGCGACCGCGATGCGCCGCAGCGCGATGTTGTGCGCCTTGGAGCCGGTGAAATACAGCAGCGCCGAGCCAAGACTATCCGGCGCCACCGCGCGCAGGTCCAGTTGCAGGCCCTGCCGCAGCGTGACGCTGGCGCGCGTCGGGCCTTGCTCGATGATGCCGGCGATATCCTCGTCCGCCACGAAGCGCGCGATCACCGCCTCGGCGGCCGGCGTGGCGACCACCACATCGAGGTCGCCCACTGTCTCCCGGCGGCGGCGATAGCTGCCGGCCACCTCGGCCTGCATCACGTCGGCGGTGCCGCGCAGCCGCCGCAGCAGCGGCTGCGCGATCTGTTCGGCCTCGCGCAGCCGGATGCGCCGCGCCTGCTCCGCGGGCGCCGCCAGCGCCTGCCGCAGCTTCGCCTCGATCCCCGCCCCCAGGCGGGGCACGTCGCGCAGCGTGCCGGCCAGCACCGCCGCCCGCAGCCCCGCGATGTCGCTGATGCCCAGGTGCTCGTGCAGCAGATGCACGCGCTTGGGGCCGAGGCCGGGCAGGCCGAGCAGCGCGGTGATGCCGGGCGGCGCCTCCCGCTCCAGTTCGGCCATCATGGGCAGCGTCCGGCCGGCGGCGATGCTGCCGATCTTCTCGGCGAGATCCTTGCCGATCCCGGGCAGGTCGGCGAGGTCCTCGCCGGCCGCCAGCATCTCGCCGACGCCGCGCGGCAGAGTGTCCACGATCCGCGCGGCTCGGCGGTAGGCACGCACGCGGAAGGGATTGGCGCCCTCGATGTCCAGCAGGTCCGCGATCCTGTCCAGTTCGCGCGCGATCTCCACGTTGGCGACCGGCATGCTGCCTTCTCCCGCCGCGCGTAAGGGGCGCCCGGCCCTTGGTGTGGCCGCCAGGAATCCAAGAGTGCCGGGCCGGCCGCCGGCGCCAGGCGGGATGACGGCCGGCTTGCCATGCTTCCCGTCACAGGGCGGCATTGTCCGTCGCCAGATGCCGGCGGAACCATGCGCAGGCCAGGGCAATGACTTCGTCCAGCGCGCCGGGTTCCTCGAACAGGTGCGTTGCCTGCGGCACGATCTCCAGCCGGCAGTCGCACCGCATCAGGCGCTGCGCCTGCCGGTTCAGTTCCAGGACCACGGGATCCGCGCCGCCGACGATCAGCAGGGTGGGCGCGGTGACGCCGGCGAGGGCCTCCCCGGCCAGATCGGGCCGGCCGCCCCGGCTGACGATCGCGCCCACATCCCGCCGTCCGGCGGCCGCCACCAGCGCCGCCGCCGCCCCGGTGCTGGCGCCGAAATATCCCACCGGCAGGCCGCCCGCCGGTGAGTGATGCCGCACCCAATCAGTCGCTGTCGCCAGCCGGGCGGCCAGCAGGCCGATGTCGAACACGTTGCGCCGGTCCGCCGCCTCGGCTTCGACCAGCAGGTCGAACAGGAGTGTGGCAAACCCAGCCCGCTGCAGCGCCTCGGCGACCATCGTGTTGCGCGGGCTGAGCCGGCTGCTGCCACTGCCATGGGCGAACAGCACCACGCCATCCGCCTGCGCGCCGGGGAATCCGAGCAGACCGTCGCCGCCATGCGGCAGCGTCACGGAGAGGGTCCGGCGACCTGACATGATCCTGGCCCCGTCCTTTGCCGTGGACAGTCGATAGCGCGACGGCGGCGTGATTCATTGATCGACGTCAAGACGGGCGGCAGTCATCGCGGCGCGGACTTCCGTCATCGCCCGGCCCGACCTCCACCGCTTGCCCCGTGCGCGCCGCAGGCACGCATTCCTGAACATGGCCGCTTCAGTGCGCCAGCAGCAGCAGAACCGGTGCGTTCTCCAGCATGAAGCTGGTG
>JAJZVE010001083.1 GCA_021845835.1 Pseudomonadota bacterium
TCCCAGTGCGGCCAGTGCGGCTTCGTCGGCTGCGCCCAGGCGGCAGCGGCGCTGGCCCACGGCGAGGCGCAGCCGACCCTGTGCCCGCCCGGCGGCAGGGCGGTCGCCGCAGCCATCGCCGCCAGGCTGGGCATCCAGGTGGATCCGTCAGCGGTGACCGACGACAGATCGAGGCTGGCCCGGGTGGCCGAAGAAATCTGCACCGGCTGCTGTCGCTGCAGCAAGGCGTGCTCGACCGACGCGATCATCGGCGCCGCCAAACAGATCCACAACGTCATTCGCGAAGCCTGCACCGGCTGCGGCGCCTGCGTCGATCGCTGCCCCACCGAGGCCATGACCCTGGTGCCGGTTCCGGTCAGTCTGCAGCACTGGATCTGGCCCAAGCCCGCCCCCGCCTGAGGAGTTCGCCATGGGACTGTTCGAACGGATATTCAAGGAGCCGCGCTGGGGCGTGCACCCCGACGATCGCAAGCGTCCGGCCGCCGATGTCCCCCTGCGCCGGCTGCCGCCGCCTGAGCGCATCTACATGCCGCTGCACCAGCACGTCGGCGCTGCGCCCCGGCCGGCGGTGCAAGTCGGCCAGAAGGTGCGGAAGGGACAACTGCTGGCCGAGGCCCAGGGCAACATTTCGGCACCGATCCACTCGCCGGTGTCGGGCACCGTGGCGGGCATCGGCGAAATCACGGCGCCCCACGCCTCGGGTCTGGGCTTCGCCGCCATCAGCGTCGATTCGGATTTCCAGGATCGCTGGATCGACACCGATCCGCTCGCCGATCCCTTCCTGCTGTCGCCCGAGGAAATCACCAAACGCACCGCCGCGGCCGGCGTCGTCGGCTTAGGCGGCGCCACCTTTCCCTCGGCGGTCAAGTTTTCCTTGGGCCGACGCCTGGCGGTCGGCACGCTGATCGTCAACGGCGGCGAATGCGAACCCTATCTGTCGTCGGACGACCGGATCATGCGCGATTACGCCGAGCAGGTGGTCGATGGCGCGCGCATCGTCATGCACGCGATCGGCGCCCGCGAGGCCCTGGTCGGCATCGAGGACAACAAGCCCGAGGCCATCGCGGCGATGAAAATAGCCGCCATGGCTCATCCGGAGGTGAAGATCAGGCCGGTGCCGGCACGCTATCCGATGGGCTCGGACAAGCAGTTGATCCAGGCCCTGACCGGCAAGGAGGTGCCCGCCGATGCCCGGGCGGCCGAGGTCGGCGTGCTGGTGCACAACGTGTCCACCTGCGCGGCGGTGCACAAGGCGATCCGCCTCGGCCAGCCGCTGGTGGAACGCATCGTCACCATCAACGGCGGCGCCGTGGCCAGGCCCGGCAACGTCTTCGCGCCGCTGGGCACCCTGGTCGACGAACTGCTGGCCTTCTGCGGTCTCAAGGTGACGCCGTCGCGCCTGATCCTCGGCGGCCCGATGATGGGTACGCCGCTGGTCCACGGGCGGGTTCCTCTGGTCAAGGGTGCGAGCGGCATCCTGGCCTTCGACGCCCGGGAAGCCGCCGTGCCCAAGACCGGTCCGTGCATCCGCTGCGGCGCTTGCGCCAGCGCTTGTCCGATGGGCCTCTTGCCTCTGGAGATGGCCTCCCGCGTCCGGGCAGGCGATCTCGACGGTGCCGTCGATTTCGACCTGAGCGACTGCATCGCCTGCGGCTGCTGCGCCTACGTCTGCCCCGCGCACCTGCCGCTGGTCCAGTACTTCAGCCACGCCAAGGGGGAACTCGCGGCCCGCGAACGGAGCCGGCTGCGCACCGAGTCGGCCAAGCGGCTAGCCCAAGCGCGGCTGGTCCGGTTAGAGCGCGAGGCTAAGGAAAAGGCCGAAGCCGCAGCGCGCCGCAAAGCCGAACGCAACGCCGCCAAGGCCCGGGCGGCGGCCGAACAGGGAGAACCGGCATGAACCCGACCAGCGCGATGCCGGTCGCCGCGCCGCACACCGCCACGGCGAACAGCGCCGGCCGGATCATGGCGACGGTGATGGCGGCCCTGGCGCCGGCCACGCTGTTCGCTTTCTGGCTGTTCGGCTGGCCGGCCATCTATCTCTGGATCGTCACCATCGCCGCCGCCCTGCTCGGGGAAACCCTGTGCCTGCGCCTCGCCGGACGCGAGGTGGCGCCGGCATTGCTCGACGGCTCGGCGGTCCTGACCGGCTGGCTGCTGGCGCTGTCCCTGCCGCCGTGGGCGCCGTGGTGGATCGGTGCGTTCGGCGGGCTGTTTGCCACGATCATCGGCAAACAGGTGTTCGGCGGCCTCGGCCAAAACCTGTTCAACCCGGCCATGGTGGCCCGGGTCGCGCTGCTGATTTCCTTCCCGGTACAGATGACCGCCTGGGTCGCGCCGCTGCCGATCAGCGCCGCAGCCGCACCCGGCTTGCTCGCAGGTCTGCACATCACCCTGGGCGGCCTGCCGCCGGCGTTCGACGACATCGCCAGTGCCACGCTGCTCGGCCACGTCAAGACCGAGATGTCGCGCGGTCTCGGTCTGCTTCATATCCTCTCGGCCAGCCGCGTGCCGAGCGCTAGCCTGCTC
>JAJZVE010001084.1 GCA_021845835.1 Pseudomonadota bacterium
GCTGCTCCTGGCAGCCGGGCCCGACGCGCTGCCAGCACAGGACCATGCACAATGGCCAAGAGCCAAGCGGGCCAGCTCTCGCTCGATGCCCTGTTTGATTCGACCGCGATCAGCAGCCTGACCCTCGACAGCAGCCACACAAGCCAACCGTTGCGTCCCGAGCTGCAGGAGAGGTCGGGAGACGCCCCGGTGCCCCCGATCCGGGTGCCGGCGAAGAACTGGCGGCTGCACGGCGATCGCGGCCTGGCTGCGACCTGGAAGGGCAGGGCGGACGACAATCTCGCCGCCATCCGCCTGCTGCACGCCATCGAGGCCGAGAGCCGTGCCGCGACGGCAGAGGAACAAGAGTGCCTGTCGCGCTTCATCGGCTTCGGCGCGTCCGAGCTGGCCAACACGATGTTCCGTCGGCCGGGCGAGGCGTTCCGGCCGGGCTGGGAGGACCTCGGGAACGAGCTGGAGCAACTGGTCAGCGCCGAGGAGATGGCGGGGCTGGCGCGCGCCACGCAGTATGCCCACTACACGCCGGCGTACATGGTGCGGGCGATCTGGGCCGCGCTGGAGCGCATGGGCTTTGCCGGCGGCCAGGTGCTGGAGCCGGGCTGCGGCACCGGGCTGTTCCTTGCCATGCTGCCCGAAAAAGCCACTGCCAGAACCGCGATCACCGGCATCGAGGCCGACCCGATCACCACCCGCATCGCCCGGCTGCTGTTCCCAGAAGCCTGGATCAGGGGCGAGGATTTCACCAAGGCCCGGCTGGCCGAACGCTACGATGTGGTGGTCGGCAACCCGCCGTTCTCGGATCGCACCGTGCGGGCGGACGACCCGGCAGGACGGCTTGGCCTGTCGCTGCATGACTACTTCATCGCGCGCAGCATCGAGCGGCTGCGGCCCCGCGGCATTGCCGTCTTCGTCACCTCGCGCTGGACGATGGACAAGTCGGTTGCGACCGCGCGGGAGCATGTCGCCGCCATGGCTGACCTGGTCGGCGCCGTGCGGATGCCGCAGGGTGCGATGAAGGAAGAGGCCGGCACCGAGGTCGTGGTGGACGTGCTGATTTTCCAGCGGCGCCGGCCGAAGGCGGAACCGAACGGGCCGGCGTGGCACGATGTCGTCGAAGTGGCGACGGATGCGGACGGCGAGGGGGCGCTGCACGCCAACCGCTACTTCGCCGAGCACCCGGAGATGGTGCTGGGCGCGCATGCCTGGACCAGCAGCCAGTATGGCCCGACCTATACCTGCCGGCCGCACCAGGGCCTGGATCTCGAAACAGCCCTCGGCCGTGCGCTCGCCGTGCTGGCCGAGGGCGTGCGCCTGCCGGCGCCGGAATTGCCGCAGTCCGGCCGACCGAAGGCACCACGGATTGTTGTCGGCACCGCCGCCGGGGGTGCGACGGTCAAGGAGGGCAGCTTCGTCCTGATCGGCGAGGCACTGCATCAGGTGATCGACGGCACGCCGGTGCCGGTCGCGGTGAAGGGTGCCGGCAGCAAAGACGGGATCTTCGCCAAGCACGCCCGCATCATCCGCGGGCTGATCCCTCTGCGGGACGCCGTTCGGGCGGTGCTGCGGGCGCAGGAGGCCAACGAACCCTGGGGGCCGCTCCAGACCCGGCTGAAGATCGCCTACAACGCCTTCGTCCGCCAGTTCGGGCCGATCAACTTCACCAGCATCAGCACCCGCACTGACCCGACGACGGGCGAGGTGACGGAGACGGTGCGCCGGCCGAACCTACAGCCGTTCCTCGACGACCCGGATTGCTGGCTGGTCGCCTCGATCGAGGAGTATGACGCCGAGAGCGGCACGGCCCGGCAGGGCGCGGTGTTCTCGCAGCGCGTCATCCACCCGCCGGTCGAGCCGGTCATCACCTCGGCGGCCGACGCGCTCGCGGTGACGCTGCACGAAGTCGGGCATGTGGACATCGCGCGCGTCGCCGAACTGATCGGCCGGCCCCGCGAGGAGACGGTCGCGGAACTCGGCGACGCGGTGTTCCGCAACCCGTCTCTCGGGATCGGCGGCACGGAGGTTTGGGAGACGGCGGACGCCTACCTGTCCGGCCCGGTTCGCACCAAGCTCGCGGCGGCGCACGCCGCTGCGGCGCTGGACGCCGGCTATTCCCGCAATGTGGCCGCCTTGCGGGCGGTGCAGCCGGAGGATCTGCGCCCGTCCGACATCACCGCGCGGCTGGGGGCGCCGTGGATCCCGGCCGAGGTGGTGGAGCGGTTCGCGGCCGAGGTGATCGGCATCGCGACCCGGGTGCGTCACACCGTTGAGGTGGCCGCCTGGTCGATCGACATCCAAACCTTCGAGGAGGACGCCGCCGCCACATCGGAGTGGGGCACCGCGCGCCGGCACGCCGGCTACCTGCTGCACGACGCACTGAACGCGGTCATCCCGCAGATCTACGACCTCTGGAAGGACGCGCACGGTACCGAGCACCGCGAGCTGAACGCCGCCGAGACCGAGGCAGCCAAGGAGAAGCTCGCGAAGCTCAAGCAGGCATTCGAGCGCTGGGTGTGGACCGATGTCGC
>JAJZVE010001085.1 GCA_021845835.1 Pseudomonadota bacterium
GTGTCGCGGATGCCCTGCATGCGCTCGTTGTGGTTGGCGGCCGCGGCGCCGCCGGACTGGATGCAGATGGTGCCGCCGTTCGGCTTGTCCGCCATCACGATCCTGGCCAGGTTGACGCCGATTTCGTAGTTGTGCGTGCCGACGAAAGCGATGCGCTCGGCTTTGTCCTTGGCCAGCAGGTCGGCATCGAAGGTCAGCACCGGGATGCCCTGCTTCTTCGCCTCGGCCAGTTCGTGCCCCATCGCCGCGGCGTTCGATGGCGACACCGCGATGCCGTCCACGTGCTTGGCGATCAGGTCGGCGACCACCTGCACCTCTTCCTCGCCGCCGCCGTGCTCGTCGGGGCCGATATAGAGGCACTGGATCGCCCCCTGCAGCTCCGCCTCGGCCTTCTTGCAGCCGTCACGGGCCTGGTCGAAGAACGGATTGTTGGTGTTCTTCGGCACCAGCGCGAACACGTATTTCTTGTCGGCGGCATGCCCCGGATGCGTCGCCGCGGCCATCGCCAGCGCGATCACTGCCGCTCCCGCCAGATACTTCAGCATTTGCCCTCCTTCCTTGCTTTCCCACCCCTGGACGACGGTGACGCCTGGTGGTTGTCGCGTCACTCGCGCTTGCGCCCGCGGATCCGCTCCAGCAGAACCGCGAGGATGATGAAGGCACCGACGAAGATGCCCTGGTAGTTGGAGTCCACCCCGGCCATCAGCAGACTGTTGCGGATCACCTCGATCAGCGCCGCGCCGATGAAGGCGCCGAACGCCCCCCCCTCGCCGCCCATCAGGTTGGCGCCGCCGATCACGGTCGATGCGATCACGCGCAGTTCGTAGCCGACGCCGAGCGCATTGATCGCCGAGCCCTGCCAGCCGAGGATCATGATCGACGCGACCGCCGCGCACAGCGAGGAAAACACATAGGCCTGCAGCTTCACGCGGCTGACCGGGACGCCGGTGAGCTGCGCCGCCTGCTCGTTGCCGCCGACAGCGAACAGGTGGCGCCCCCAGACGGTGTAGTGCAGCACGAGCGAGAAGCACACCGCCATCACGATCAGCACCCACATCGAGTTGGCGATGCCGCCCACCTCGCCGCCGAAGATACGGAAGAACTGGTCGGCGTAGGGACCGAACTGGTAGATCATCTTGTTCTGTGACAGCACCACCGCCACCGAGCGCGCGATCGACAGCGTGCCCAGCGTCACCACGAACGACGACAGCCCGAGATAGGTGATGAGGATTCCGTTGAACAGGCCACAGATCAGGCCGGCACCAAGACCGCCGGCGACGGCGACGATCCAGTGGTAGCCTGCGTGCATGATGACGCCGACGGTGATGCCGACGACGCCCATCACCGAGCCGACCGACAGGTCGATGCCGCCGGTGATGATCACCGCCGTCATGCCCAGCGCCATGATGCCGATGAACGAAAAGTTGCGCGTAATGTTGTAGAAGTTCTCGCCGGTGCCGAAAGCGTGCGGATAACTGGCCGACATCAGCGACACCACGATGGCCAGCGCGATCGTGACCCAGAACGCCTGGCTGCCGAGCAGGCGCTGCAGCGGCGTCCGCTCCCTGATCCCGACCACGTCGGAAATCGCCACACTGGCGGCGGAGGCGAATTCAGGCGGCATGGATCGCCCCCGTGATCAGGCCGGTGACTTCTTCCGGGCTGGACTGCGCGATCGGCTTTTCCGCCACCTTGCGGCCACGCCGCAGCACGAACACACGATCGCAGACCGCGAACACGTCGGGCATGCGGTGACTGATCAGTACCACGGCAATTCCCTGGTCGCGCAGGCGCCGGATCAGTTCAAGCACCTCTGCCACCTGCCGCACCGAAATCGCTGCCGTCGGCTCATCGAGCAGCACGATTTTCGAATTGGACAGGCGCGTGCGCGCGATCGCGATCGCCTGCCGCTGGCCACCGGACATGCGGCGCACCAGGTCGTGCGGCCGCGTCTCGCTTTTCAGCTCCGCGAACAGCTCGCCGGCGCGTTCGTACATGGCACGGTAGTTCAGCACGCGCAGCGGCCCGATGCGGTACCTGATCTCGCGACCGAGGAACACGTTGGCCGCGGCGCTGAGATTGTTGCACAGCGCGAGATCCTGATACACGATCTCGATGCCGCGCTGGCGCGCCTGCACCGGCTGGTGGAACACGACCGGCTCGTCGTCCATGATGATCTCGCCGCTGCTCGGCGGGAAATTGCCGGCAATGATCTTGACCAGCGTCGATTTGCCGGCGCCGTTGTCCCCCATCAGCCCGAGCACCTCGCCCGGTTCCAGCATCAGGTTGACGTCCGCCAGCGCCCGGATCGCACCGAAGCTTTTGGACACATTCCTCAATTGGAGGACCGGCAATACGTTTCCTCTCCCTGTTATTACGTCTCTGTTGCCTGGACGGCGCGATCCTACGGGCTGGCAGCGGGCAATGTCCAGATGTCCCGCGGAGATTTCCGTCCCCTCAGGGTCCGGCCCGCTGCGCGCTCGCTCGCCATCGGCCGGCCGGCGTTCCACTACGCCAGCCGT
>JAJZVE010001086.1 GCA_021845835.1 Pseudomonadota bacterium
CCGGTCTCGGCGCGGGAGACGTAGCAGCTCACGCCATCGACGCGCGGATCGTCGTAGCGCTCGACCACGATGCGGTCGTTGCGGCCGAGCAGGCGGAAGGTGGTGTCCACCGTGCCGATCCGCGCCTGCCCGTCGCCCGCGCGCGCGGCGGCGGCGGGCAGCAGCAGCACGGCGCCCAGCAGCAGCGCGCCAGGAAGTCGTGTCATCGTCATTCTCCCGGTTCGGCGACGGCGAAGCGCGCGAAGCTGCGCACCAGCACCTCGTAGATCGCCCGCTTGAACGCGGGACCGATGGTCGGGAGTTCCGCAAGCTCCGCCCAGCGCCACGCGTCGAACTCGGGATGCGGGTCGGCGTCCAGGCGGATATCGGCATCCTCGCCCAGGAAGCGCAGCGCGAACCAGCGCTGCCGCTGGCCGCGATAGCGCCCGCCCAGCGCCACGCCGAGCAGCGACGGCGGCAGGTCGTAGGTCAGCCACTCGGGATGCTCGCCGATGATGCGGGCGCGGTCGGTGCCGATCTCCTCCGCCAGTTCGCGCAGCACCGCCGTGCGCGGATCCTCGGTCGTGTCGATGCCGCCCTGCGGCAGTTGCCAGCCGCCCGGCGCGCCCTCGATGTTCGGCAGGTCGGCGCGGCGGGCGACCAGCACGCGGCCGGCGCGGTTGAACAGCGCGGCGCCGACATTGGGGCGATAGGGCAAGGCGGCGAATTCGGGCTTCATCGGCATCACTCCTGCGCGTCGGCGCGCGCCGGTGCGGCCGGCGGCGCGGGCGGAGGCTGCACGATCGCGCTGACCGGCGCCAGGGCCAGCCCGCGCTGGGCGAGCGTCGCGGTCCAGGCGGCGAGCCGGTCGAGCGTCACCGGGCGCGGCAGGCCGACCAGCCCCAGCGCCGCGCCGCGGTCGCGCGCCACCTCCTCCAGCCGCGCCAGCGCCGCCTCGATCGCGGTGCGCACCGGCACCGCGTCGATCACCACATCGGCGCTGCGCCCGACCACGAAGGGCGGCGGCGGCGCGCCGGGGCGCGGATCGACATACAGCAGCCCGCGCGCCTGCAACGCCTGCAGCAGCGGGTGCATCAGCGCGTCGGCGGCGGCGAAGCGCTCGCCGCGCATGCCGTTCAGCGCGCCGGTGGTGCCGACATAGCCGGTGAAGCGCGTCATCGCCCATTCCAGCCGCTGGTGGTTCAGCGCGGCGGGATTGCCGGTCAGCAGCGCGCGGTTGCCGGGATCGTCGATCGGGTAGCGCGCCGGCTCCAGCGGCAGCGACAGCAGGTATTCATGCCCGGTGGCGCGGGCGAGGTCGAGCAGCCGCTCCGGCCGGTAGGCATAGGGCGAGACGGCGAGCGACACCGCCGCCGGCAGCGCCTTGATCGCCTCCTCGCTGTCCGCCTCCGACAGCCCGATGCCGCCGAGCAGGATGGCGATGCGCGGCTGCGCCGGCGGGGCGGCGAAGCGGGCGGCATAGACCGTGCGCGGCAGCAGCCCGCCCGGCCCGATGCGCGGCAGCATGCCGGCGGCGAAGGTGGTGGATTGTTCCAGCAGGGCCGGATCGGGCGGGGCGATGGTGCCCGGCGGATGCGGCGGCACCGGCGCCGGGGCGGCCGGCTTCGCCAGCGGCACCGGCGCCGGCAGCAGCGCCACGTCCCGCCGCGCCGCGGGCCCGTGAGGCGGCGGCAGCGGGCCGAGCGCCTGCAGCACGGCGGCGCCGACGCCCAGCGTCAGCAGCACCGCCGCCCAGAACCATCCCAGCCCCCGCCACGTCGCCCGCACCCTGCCTCCGTCCCGTCAACCTGTTCCGAATCCTGCGCGGCGCAGGTGAACGGAACGCTACGGCATGCGCGGCCGAGGGGATAGTTATGATTGCCGCCACATGCCGGACAGCCAACAAAATGCCGGGTGCGGCGGCGGCACGGCGGAAACGGCGCCGCCGCGCCCGGCCGGGTCCGCCAGGGTGGCGGAACCGGCCGGTACGCGGCGGACCGGCAGGTCAGGCGGGGGGACGGCTATTTCTGGACGTGCTTGCTCGGCTCCATCGCCCGCGCCACCACCAGCGCCTCCTGCAACTGGTAGTCGGTCGAGGGCTTGGTGGGGTCGTATTTCGGCCAGTTCGCCGGCGGCAGCTTGGCGATGTCCTTGACCACGGCCGGCAGGTCGGTGCGCGGCGGCGCCTTCTCGCTGGACGGCACGCCGCCGGTGTTGCGCAGCGCGCCCTTCAGCTCCGCCTCGCGGTCGGGGAAGAAATGCGGCTGGTTGGTGCGCGTCTCGTGCACCTCCACGTCGGGGGCGATGCCGAGGCCCTGGATGGAGCGGCCCGAGGGCGTGTAGTAGCGCGCCGTGGTCAGGCGGATGGCGCCGTTGCCGGGCAGCGGGATCACGGTCTGCACCGAGCCCTTGCCGAAGCTGCGGGTGCCGAGCAGGATCGCGCGGCGATGGTCCTGCAGCGCGCCCGAGACGATCTCGCTCGCGCTGGCCGAGCCGCCGTTGATCATCACCACCATCGGCATGCCGCCGGTGATGTCGCCGCC
>JAJZVE010001087.1 GCA_021845835.1 Pseudomonadota bacterium
GTGAAGTCTGGAGTAGTGAACAGCACGCCGTCGGCAAGGTCGGAGTAGGCGCGCAGCGTGATGGCCTGGCCGCCGATGATGGCGGTTGCGGTGTCGCCGGGCCGCGTCAGCACGCCGCTCAGCACCGCCGGCGTGCCCCCGGCCGTACCGCCGGTATAGACGCCGACACCGTCCACGCCCCCGCTCGCCCAGTTGCCGGGGGGAAACACGGTGTCCTGGAAGACCTCCGGGGCGGGACTGCCGGCCATGCGATCCTTCGCGCTGCCGCGCACCCTGGCACGGCCGGCGTGAAGGATCGGTGAACGGCTCAGCCGCCGAGTTCTTCCCGCAACAACTCCAGCGCCAGCCACTGGTCCTCGGCGGCGGCAAGCTCGGCCTGGGTCCTGGCCAGCGCCTCGGTGGCGGCGGTGAAGCGGGCCGGGGCGCGGGCGTAGAGGTCGGGATCGGCCAGCACGGTGCCGAGTTTCGCGATCTCCGCCTGCAACGCCGCCATCCGTCCCGGCAACGCCTCCAGCGCCAGCTTGTCCTTGTAGCTCATGCGGGAGGGGCGCTCGCGCGGGCGCGGCGCGGGGGCCGCGGCCTGTTCGGGCCGGGCGGCGCGCGGCTTCGCCTCGGGCGGTTCCGCGGCCGGGCCGCGCTGCGCCAGCATGTCGGTATAGCCGCCGGCATACTCCACCCAGCGCCCCTGCCCCTCGGCGGCGATCACCGAGGTCGCGACACGGTCGAGGAAGTCGCGGTCGTGGCTGACCAGCAGCACCGTGCCTTCGTACTCCGCCAGCCGCTCCTGCAGCAGGTCGAGCGTTTCCAGGTCGAGGTCGTTGGTCGGCTCGTCCAGCACCAGCAGGTTGGACGGGCGGGCGAAGGCGCGCGCCAGGGTCAGTCGCCCGCGCTCGCCGCCCGACAGCGCGCCGACCGGCGTGTTGGCCTGTTCCGGGGCGAACAGGAAATCCTTCATGTAGCCGATCACGTGCCGCCGCTGGCTGCCGACATCCACCATGTCGCCTACGCCGCCGGTCAGCGCGTCGCGCAGCGACATCGCCGGGTCGAGCGTCTCGCGCCGCTGGTCCAGCGTGATCTCGGCGAGGTTGCTGCCGAGCTTCACCTCGCCCGCATCCGGCGCCAGCTTGCCGGTCAGCAGGTTGAGCAGCGTCGTCTTGCCGGCGCCGTTGGCCCCGACCAGACCGACGCGGTCGCCGCGCAGCACGCGGGTGGAGAAGCCGCGCACGATCGGCCGCTGCCCGTAGGACTTGCTGATCCCTTCCGCCACAATCACCAGCCGGCCGGACAGTTCGGCCTGGGCGGCTTCCATCTTCACCGTCCCGGCCGCGGCGCGCTGTTCGCGGCGCTTGCGGCGCAGCGCGTGCAGGTCGGCCAGCCGTTTCTGGTTGCGCTTGCGGCGCGCGGTGACGCCGTAGCGCAGCCAGTCCTCCTCCATCGCGATCTTGCGGGTCAGCTTGTGGCGCTCGCTCTCCTCCTGCGCGAGCACCTCGTCCCGCCACGCCTCGAAACCGGCGAAGCCGCGCTCCAGCGTGCGCGTGACACCCCGGTCCAGCCAGACGGTGGTGCGCGACAGGCTTTCCAGCAGGCGGCGGTCGTGGCTGATGACCACCAGCCCGGCCCGCATCCCGGCCAGTTCGCGCTCCAGCCACTCGATGCCGGGCAGGTCGAGATGGTTGGTCGGCTCGTCCAGCAGCAGGATGTCCGGCTCCGGCGCCAGCACCCGTGCCAGCGCCGCCCGTCGCCCCTCGCCACCCGACAGGTGGCGCGGGTCCTCGCTGCCGGTCAGGCCGAGTTGTTCCAGCAGCCAGGTGGCGCGGTGCCGGTTTGCCTCGCCCTCGAACCCCGCCTCGACATAAGCGAGCGTGGTGGCGAAGCCGGAAAAATCCGGCTCCTGCGGCAGGTAGCGGATGGTGGCACCGGGCTGGGCGAAGCGGCGGCCGGCATCGGGCTTCAGCAGCCCGGCCGCGATGCGCAGCAGCGTCGACTTGCCGCTGCCGTTGCGCCCGACCAGGCACACCCGGTCGCCCGGCCCGACCGACAGGCCGGCGCCGGCGAGCAGCGGCGTCCCGCCGAAGGTAAGCGAAATATCCTGCAGGGTCAGCAGCGGTGGCGCGGCCATGATCCGGTTCGGAATGTGACGGGACGGCGTGACGTATAGGCCGGCGGCGGCGATGTGAGGAAGGGCGCGGCGCGGAATGGTGGTAGAACCAACCCCACCCCCACCGCGACCCACGCATGCCGCAGCCAAGCCGCCGCGGGCCACGCAGGACGCCCGGCATCGCGCCCGCGACGCCGCCTGCCGGCATCGATCTTGCCGCCATGCGGCGCGCGCCACTCTATTCCGAGGAGCTCGGGCTCGACCTCGCCAGCGGGAACGAGCGCGACCTGTTCCTGTGGTTCCTCGCCAGCCTGCTGTTCGGCCAACGCATTTCGGAAACGATCGCGCGGCAAACATTCGAAGCCTTCCGGCGCCACGGCCTGACCAGTCCGCAGGCGATCCTGGCCGCCGGCTGGGAGATC